>JADFYH010000017.1 GCA_015233135.1 Deltaproteobacteria bacterium | reverse complement strand
CTTTGGCGTATGGCATTTGAGAGAGTGCATTGGTGGGGTGGAGAAGTCATGTCTGAAATGTTGGGTGATCGCATCAATGGCTTCTTCGTTGACCAACTCAAGCAGCGCTATGACCTGGCCTGGTTGGAATCCAATCGTCAAGTGGATCGCATCCATGGTTTGGAGTTGGCCAGTGGCACCGACATGCCTTTTATGTGGGACCTGGCTCAAAATGCCTTCGGGGAACAGTTTAATATTGGGGGAAGTATTTCGGAGCATCTCCGTCTTACCCAGTACATCGATCAGCGGGTACATGCTCAGCAAACGTATCATGCCTATGGCCAAACCTTGCAGCGCATGGGTTTTACGGATGCCCAAATCCGTCAGGCTTACCAGATCGATCACCCTCCCGGTTTTCTTGAGGGGCTTCCCACCCGGGCAGAGGCGCAAGAAGAGGCCCATCAGGCAACTATCCCGGCCGATTTACGTGCAGCAATGGGTTTCATCGATGCCCATGCCTCCGAAGGTGGAACTGCAGGGGATTTAAGAGAGCACATCCCCAGCGATTTGACTGCGCAAGCGGAACGAGCCGCTTCTGCACTTCGAACCGATCTTTCTGAAGAAGAACGAACAAAGTTTGCGCAAAGCCCCGAAGGACGGGCCTTGGGTCTGCAGGTCTATTTTGATGCCCTGGCCCATTCTACCCGAGGGCATTCCGAGAGCATTGCCGAAGCGACGGCCCGGCTTGCCGAACAAAGCGAGGAATTTAATCACGTCAGTGGTTTTTCGGGGGCTCAGGCTGCGGCGATTCGTGCCCAGGTGGTCGAGTATTTACTGAGCCTGGAGCCGGAGGCCCGCGAACATTTTATTCATCACAGTGAAGCTATTGCCGAACGATTAAACAGCTTGGTGACTCGGGTATTGGGAAATGAGGCGGATGAAAATCACGCCCTGCTGCAAAACTTTTTTGCTCGAATACTTCGAGCCGAAACCTGGACACAGCGGCCCACGAGTTGGGAAGGCCACGAAATCGGGATTCAGCGCCAACTGGCGCGTCTGGAACGCACGGTCAATTCGCGTTTGCACACGATCAATCAGGCCCTGGCGGCCCAGAGCTGGCAGGGGGCGGCCTCTGAGAGGCAACGCACGGAAATTCGCCGACACTTTTTGGAACGCGCCTTAGATCAGAATAGGATAGCGAGGGCCTTTAATCGCGAGATGAGGTGGGTGTTGCGCGCCTCGCATGAGGCCTATACGCATGCCTATCCCGAACAACAGCAAGCCCCAAGTCAGGGAGTCTATCGCAGCGCGGCCGCGGCGCCGCGGCCTTCGGAGGCCCAGTTTTTAGTGTGGGTGCAGCAGAATTCTTTTGGTCAAACCCAGGATTTTTTGAAAGCGGTTCAGCAGGGTTTGATAGTTCCCAACTACAATAACGCCAATAATGAAATGGCTGCTGCCGATCCCCTGCAGGTGAGCCAGGCCTTGCAGCAAGTGCGGATGAATTCGTTTAGAAATGTAGGAACTTTCTTGCAGCATCCCGCGGTGCGTGTGGCCTCTGCCATGGCCATGAGTGCCTTGATGGGAGGCCCTTTGGGGATGGTGGTGTTGGCTGGTGCCTTGTCCGGCGCGGGGGTTCTGGCGCAGCGCCTGATTCCTCCGCAAAATGTCTGGACGCAGGCGGGAGCCAGAGCCAGCATCGCTACCCTCAATGGTCTTGTTTCTCATTTTGTGATGGGCGCCTCGCCCCTCCCCGCAGCGCTGGGTTTCGTGGCGGCTTTTTTACCGGTGCTGATGAAGAAAGTTGCGGATGCCCAGGCGGCCAGGGCCGCGCGGGAGAGTCATCAGGAGGAGGAGCAGGCGGAGGGGCAAGAAGGAAATCCACAAGAAGATCCACAAGAAAATCCAACAGAAGAACCCAGGGTGAATGCCCTGCCTCTGGGTTCCGATGAAAAACCTGGCCAGCGGCGTGCAGCACTGATGGGGAAAATTGCAGGTGCGGAAGAGGATGTGGCTGCGGCCCTTGCTCGTCGAGCGGGCACTCCATCCTCACAGCCCACACAGCAACAGTATGCCTTTGCAGGAGATGTGCGAGATGGGGATGAGCTTCCTGCAGGTTCACCTGAGGTGTTACAAGCAGCGGGGCATGTGCCCGGCACTTCTGCAGCTTCGGGTGCCAGAGCTGTAGAAGCCGCACTACGCCCTCATTGGCCGCGCATTGAGCGTCTTTTTACCGAGCACTTTGAAGAGGCTGGGCAGGCCACTATTGTAACAAGGAGTGGGGAAAAAATAAGTCGTCTAGAGCTCAACGCCCGACTGGCGAATGCCTTGTCTTCATATCTGGAGGGGGGTTCCCCTTTGGAGGTAGAGGGATATTTAAGCAACTTGCTGAGAATGACGGAGCTCTTTCATCACCTGTATGCCCCTCGTCTTGCTAGACAACATTTTACGCTGACGCGCCTGGATGTGTTGATGGCCATTCTTTCTGGGTGTCGCAATGAGGAGGAACTGGCAATCCTTGTTGGAGAGATCCAGGAGGGAAAAGTCGAATTGCTTCTCGGGAATAATCCTGCTTTTCGTCCTGTTCGATTTACTGACAATCCTGATGAAAATGTTGCTGACCAGCTGGCGGAGGCAAACAGGGAGGCTCTTGACCTTGCCGTGGCTTCAAGGGTGGTCGGGCTTTTTAATCGCATCCGGAATACCCGTTACGAAAAGGAGGCCATTGACGTTATTCGTGAAAATGCCGCAGATCCCGTGTTTACAGCTGAAACACGACAAACCTTTTCGGATTATGTGCATGTTTTGGAAGCCCTGCCCGGAATGATTGAATCCTTCAATAATACCTCCCGCTCCGATTCCGAAACAGATTATCAGAAAGCCGGTCGAGACCTTCGTGCACAAGAAGAGAAATTGGAACAAATTCTGGGCTTATTGGAAAGAAGCTATGCCCCTCGTCCTGTGCCACGTGAGAGCAGGCCTGCTCCCCAAACCTGGCATCAGGCCATCGCTGCTTCTTTTGTGGAGGAAATTGCTGCGCAGATGCCCTCTGAGGCAAAGCCAGCACTGTCTACAGGTCTGGCCGCCTATTTGTCCCAGACTACAAATGAGGGAAAGGCGCAAAAGGCCCTGAATGATCTTGATTATGCAATCAAAAATTATCAAGAGCTTTGGAAAGACAGGGCAGAAGGGGTTTTGCAAGGCCATCTTGTTCTGCAAGCGATTCTTGACCATTGTGAAAACCCCCAAGGCCTCACCCAGCTTCAGCAAGATTTGAAGTGGGGGCGCTATACCCTTTCGTTAAGTACTCGGGCCGAGGGGGAAGGCAAGAGTCTTGTTTTTCACGTTTCCCCACACTTTGCTGCGGTAATGCCGGCAGATCAAAGGGCTGGGGCCACCTGGTATTTGAATCGTCAGATGGCGGCGGCTTTGGCGTTTACGGCTGATTTTTATGCAAAATTTAGAAGGCCACGAGGACAGCGTTATGCAGGGGAAATAGAACAGGCCCTTAGAGATTATCCTGAGATTGCGGGCTCATTGACTGGGCGTTCCAATAATCTCCGTACATCCTACACGGAGGAAGATCGCCGCTTGATGGATCGTCTGGAAGAAATTCAAAGATGTTTCGCCCGATTAAATACGGCGATGAGAGAGGCAGCGCCCCCATCGCCACCCCCATCGCCTCTGCAGCAACTCGCGAGTTTTCTGACCGGCAATGGACCTAAAGGCATCGCGGCCTTTTTGGCCCTGGGTGGTATTTCCCTGGCGGCGCAGGTGATGGGTGAAGGGGAAGCTCGGGCGGATGATTTGAATAATAATGGAATCGACGACTCGCTTGAGAGCCATCCTTCCCCCGCAGTGCCAAGAAGACCCAGGGTGCCGCGGCATACTCCGACGCCAAACCACTCGGCTGGAGATGGAGGAGTAGGAGAACATCGTAACAATCGTGATGCTGGGCCCGGTAATCCTAACGATGGAGGTGGTGCTAGCCGTCCTGGGATCGCAGTTGGAGGAGGTTCCACGCATACTGTCACTCCTCATCCTGTCACGCATCACACAATTTTAGAAACGGTTTGTGGAGCTGTGAACAACCATCGTTGGGAAGTGGGCGCCTTGATTGCTGCCCTGGCGGCGGCGGGGATTTATTATTTTTATGTGAGCGAGAGGGCGACTAAAAAACGGGCGGAAAGAGTATTTGAAAAGCAAACTTTAACTTCCTTGCTATCCGCGGGCAGAGAATCAGCATTGTTGGAAGTGGAGTATAAAATCTTAAGTGATGAGGTGGGTCCAAAAATTCGCGAGGCTTTAAATTCGAAAGATGATGCCACAAAACAAGCGGCTTTAAAAAATTTACTGGGCAGAGTTTCTGTGTCGCGAGATAAAATTTTGGCTTATCTCACTGAAAATAATAAAGACATCATCGAAGCTATTTTTGACCCTAAAAATCCCCACACCATTTCTCTACGTGCAGGGCTTGCGCGAGAGCATTTGGAAAATCCTGAGGCTCAAAAGCGTATCTTTGAGGAAATTACGCGCAATATTATCAATGGTGTTTTGCAAAGACATTCCCTTCCCCTCATCGGTGTTCATTCTTGGGAAAGGGTGCATCGCACCAAAACGCATGCTTTTCTTTTTGGTACCAGCGTCGTTGCCGCAGTGGGTTATGGAGGAATGCTCCTTTTCAATAAATTAGGTTGGGGCGTGAGTGCCATTAACTATGTGGTGCAGAATAGTTTCTTGCATCATCTCCCTGCCATTTTACTAAGCACAGGAATAGCGACAGGTTTGTTTCAGGCAACGCGTCAAACACAAGAGAGAGAAATTGGCCAATTGTTAAATGAGCAATTATTTAAGAATGCCCCCGTGGAAGACCCACAAAATTGGCGGCAAAAACTGGCTTTAGGAATTAAAACTTTTGGTCCTCAACTCGCTGCAGTGGGTTTTGCCCTCTATAGTTCGGAAAGCCTACACCTGACCGGACACGCGGTGGCGCAGGCTCTATTTCCTGCCTTAAGCCATGGGGCGGCTCAAGTTTATAATTTGGGAAAACAAAATTTGGTAGGAACAGTCCAGATGGCCATGTGGTTGGGGCCTTTACTTTCCTCTTTCACCTGGGCGCGTGGCGTGAAGAGCAAGGCCGAGACAGAGCTTAAGACCAAAACCCTGGCCGAGCTGCGCAAAAAACCAAAAGTGAAGGGTGCAGAAGCTGAAGAAGGCCATGGCGCTGCTGAGCACGGTAGCGGATTAATGGGATTAATCAATAAGATTCGTGGCCATTCTGTTGGTCATGAAGAAATTGGAGAAGTAGCCAGCCTTGCTGAAGAGGTGAAAAGAGAGTTGTTCACCGAGGAGTTTACCCGAAGGATGCGTTCGGGCTTGAATAGCAGACCCCAAGCAACGATGCGTGAACTAGCGGAAAAAATTGTCGAAGCCCAACAACAAATTAGCGATAAACTCAACAAGAGAAAAGATAGTAAAAGTTTGAGTTTAATCGAAGCCCTTAGTCAGCAGGTTATCCGAGAGCTTAAATTTCAGAGACGAAAAGATATTGCCAAGGGGCATCTCAGAAACCAGCAGGTGAGCGAGAGGCTGATTAAGCAGATCTCCCAGGAAATTATCAATGAAATCTTAACCGCAGAAGGGATTAACACCCATTACGAATCTTATCAGCAAAGAGTCAAGGCCACTGCTCTAAAATGGTTCAAATGGCTTGTGGGTGTGGGTGCCGTGTTTGATGCCATCAACGCGGGTGCGGGTATTTCTCAAAATCATAGCGCTGGCCATGCTCCGCAAGTTGACATGATACAAGGTTTGTTGACCGCGCTGAATGGGCTTAAACATAGCGCTTGGGAAGTAGTGAAGCATCATGAACTTCATGCGGCAGGTGTTGCAACGGTTATGCTGCTTGCGGTGCTGCATAATCTTTCAAAAGTAAAAAAAGCCAATCAATTGAATCGTGCGGTTCAAGTGGCTGTTCTTACAGCAGGTGATGATACTGCAACGACAACAAGCACTGCAGCAGACCCCACTACCCCCACACCAGCAACTGAGGCTGCTACCCCTTTTGCTGCACGCCAGGCGGAGCTGCAAGCACAAATTGAGGCAGAGAGGGTTAAGTTAACAACTCTTCCCCCCACTGCTCAAGTGCCCATCAAACAGAAGATTCAAAAACTAGCCCTTGAGAAATATTATTTAGAAAACAATCAGCTTAGAGAAAAGACACTCAATGAATGGTTTGACTATAGTGCCTGGACTTCTGCCCAATTTGTTGCTGAAGCTGAAGCATGCGCTGAGGCTGACGAACCCAAGACACGGGCCTTAGCCCTCCCTCTCAGGCTCGAAGCCGCCCGGCGTGCAGTGCGGGAGAGGTACAATAATAGTAGTGCCGCTACTTCAGAAGAGCCTGGGGACGCAGTATTGAGTAAAGAACTTGAGATTAAAAAAATACTTGCAAATGAAACTGTTAATTTTGAGGCAGCGGTTCTTTTACAGGCCCAAATCGATGCCCTGCAAGAAATCATCAAAGAGCGTGAGCCAGTTCGGTTGGATAATAACTCATTAGAAGAAGAAAGCGTCGAAGAAGGTCCAGTTTCTGAGCCAGCCCAGACAACCCTTGCAGCACCTGAACCAATTTCACCAATAGTTACAACTCCAGAAGAACGAGTTTCTCCAACAGCACCTGTAAGTGTCACCTCCTCCGTCCGGTCAGCACTCGCCTGGATGTTGTTGGGTGTGGCGAATCTTTTGCCCAGTAGAAAAACCGACAACGATAGCAATGGCAATAGCAGTGGTGTTCCTCCTAGTATGGCACTCTTTCCCATGCTGGGGATGGGAGCAAACCATGCGGCTTTAATTTCGTTGTTAATGGTTTTGGGTATTTTTGAGAAAATTAGAGACGGTAGCATGAGAAGATGGTTGGAAAACTGGGCTAAGCGTGTAGATCCAAAAACAGCAGAGGGTGCAGAGCAGGCAACACCTAATGATCCAACAAGACAGCTGCCTACAGTTGGGGCGCCGCCAAAAACAGTTCCAATAGTTCAAGAAAGAATGTCTGAGCCTGTATCTGGGGCAATAGTAGCTTATTTATCATTGGGGCTGTCCATTGATGAGAATTATAATGCAACCCTGCAAGGGGTGGACGGTATACATGCTCATTTCTTGGCGAAAGCCAGATCATTACCAAATGATAAGTTCAGAGAGGTGAGAAGCGGAATTCTCTCTAATTTGGTAAGCGTTTTACGAATGTTAAGAAAGAGTGGTGGAAGCCCAGAGAATATTGAGGCCTATAATACAGCAGCCAAAAAATGGATCGATCGTTTAAGTGAAAGGCTTTCTGCCGCTAGCAATGACAGTCAATTCATAGAGGGAATTTCTCAGGTTGGTAGCGACTTGCGGAGCGCGAAGGATGGAGTGCCTGATCAAGTTTTTCCTGACATCAATGCTTATTTGCGGGATATTACAGCTAAGCTAGAAGAAGAATTGCTTAAAAAATTTGAACCATCCGCCAAAGCCCCCGCTTTGCCTCCTCCCGTGCCTACACCTCCCGTCGTTGCACCCGCAATTGTAGTCGCACCGGTTTCTGCACCAGTTGTCCCGATCGTTGTTCCACGTGCAAAGACAAATGAAAATTCAGTTGAGTTTGCTTTGTCTCAACTTACTGGCTTGACAGCTACAGCCGAACAACTCGATTCATTAAAACGGGGTGTGTGGGGCATAATGCGCGGGCATGCTCAAGGCATCCTCAGGCAACATTTTGCCCTTAATTTTGCTGAGGCTGACATTGCTCAAATGCGGCGCAGTATAGAACTTCGTTTTCTTGAGGAGTACCTGAGAGGTGGGAACTGGGCAATAAACGTATCCGCAGGATTAAAACGCCTTAGCTGGTATCAACTCGCAGCCACCTTGGGTGTGTTTCCTCAAAATGCAGTCGCTCAAATCCTGGCTGATTTGCAAGGTCGTAAGCCTGCCTTGGCAGAAGATGGGGTACCCTTTGCCCAACTGCAATCCATTTTAGCCGATACGAATATTCCCAAAAAACTGCGGCTGGAATTTCTCTCTCAGTTCTATGACCAGGCTATGGCTCCGAAAAAAACGAAAACTGTTCGTGAGGCGAGAACCTTTTTGTACTGGATATTGGCTGGTACCCAATCAAGACGCGAAGGTGCTACAGATTATCTTTTGCTGGAAGGTGCAAGTGATTCGGTGAAAGCAGCGGTGCTAGAAAGTGCCTCCTCATACACAGACCGCACCAGCAGGTACTTTGCGGGGATGGATTTATACGAGAGTTTTAAAGAGGCCATTGCCGATGAAAATAGATCGGCCGCCAGAGCTGCAGCTGCGCCTCCAGCAGTTGCCACAGCACCGACGCCAGCTGTTCCAAGAACAACAGAGGCATACGCCAGAGAGCGTTTAGCTGAATTGAAAGCCGATGATATTGGTTTTGGTGAGGGTGCAAATGCCAGAGTTTTGAAAGACGAGGCCAAGAGGTCACGAGTAGAAGGAAACGAAATTGAAGCTCGTGCCTATGAGCTGCGTGTTGCGGAAATTCTTGCAGACCTTGTGGCTCACGTTAATGGTTTAACGTTTGCCGGTGAGTTGGCGCTTGTTCTTAATCCCGATGGTAGAAGGACTCCTTCTCCAGATCAAGTGTCCACTATAAAAGCAGATGTTCTGGCAGCCATTGGAAGAGGAGAGATTGGAAACAAAATTGAATTACAAAAACATATTGCTTCTGAACATATTGGCACTTTAGATGCAAGCAAGATGGCGGCAGCAGTGAAGGGGGCTGTTGAAGCCATTCCTGCTGCACCCACACCCATAGCAACTCCGTCGGTTGTGGGAACAACACTGGGATTAGGATCTCCCCCAGTTTCCCCTCTGCCTGCACCTTCACCCAAACCACCAGCAACTCCGCCAGTTTTACCAAGTTCCGTTAATATTGTGCGCGTCAAAGTTAATTTTGAAGTAGACACCACATTTACTCTTAATGGCGAGAATCATATAGTGACAGCGGTGGATGAAGGTACTGGTGCGGTTAGCTCGCAGCCAGTTAATTCCATTTCTGGTTTGGGTGGTGAGAAAATTATTACGGCAAATGAGATCTGTAGGCTGTTGGATGTTGGGCAAATCACTGAGGTTACAAAAGCAGAACCAACTTCTAAAACCCCAAGCCCTGTGCCTCCTGCGCCAGAGATTTCCGCTGTAGCTCCGGCTGTGCCCGAGGCACCACTGACACCACTGGGTATGCTTCCACTGCCAGGGCTAGTAGGAGCACCCTCACCCCAACCCTCTCCCGTCGAGGGAGAGGGAGCAACAGCTGTTGATGATCCTTTCTGGATGTCTGTAAGCCCGGGGCTTTCTCCTTTGGCGCCACCTGTTTTACCGGTAGAAGTGCCTGCAGTGGATTTGTCTCCTCCGCCTGTAGTTCCTGCAACTCCGCTTGCAGTTTCTGCTGAGTCCAGATTCGCCGCGCTTGCGGCAAAGGTTTATACGCCAAGCCTGGCGGGCATGGCCACCCTGGCTTCCAGCAGTGTGCTGATAGGTGCTTTGACCCTGGATTGGGCCTTGGCGGGGGATGGAGTTCTTCTCGGTATTGCGACGGTTTTATTTGCAAGTGGTGCCGTGTGGAAAAGGCGTGCCGGCGCGGCACTGGCCGCGGGAATGGTGGGCATTGAATATATTCTGGAAGGCGATGCCCCCCAGGCTGCAGCCTTGGTTGCGGGCGCGTTTGCTGCTGCCCTTGCGGTGCCTGGGGTGAATCAGTGGATTTCAAGCGCCGCAGAAAATGAAAAAATTAAGACACTTGCGCAGGGCTTACAGAGAAGAATTGGGAGGCTGGCAACACCCAGGCCAGCACCTGCACTTCCAGCGGGTGGGGCGCCCACGCTTCAACGCGGCGTCAACTCTTTTGCACATTCACTCCATAACACGGCTTTTCAATCGGGCGTGCTTACTCAAGCTCATGCCCTGGTTGCCAACTTGGGTGAAAGCATTTCATTTGAACGCATTCAGCGGGGTGTCAAAGACATTAGTTTTCATAGAGGAGATCAGTTAAATTCCAAGTGGGCACTCAATACGGATGCCCAGGTTACAGCTTTTAAAATGTGGCGACCTAATGCCGGTGTAGGTTTTGAGCAGATCTCTGCAAACAGTGGCGTTGCCTTGTTCGGTGGAGAAATATTAGAAATTGAAGGCAAATCTTATGTGGTCTCTTTTTCTCCTGCTTCTCCTGAAATATTGAATCTGGTTGAAATCAACCTCACACAAATGTTGTCGGAGCTTGATCGCCTGGTGCCCAATAAAAATTATCAAGATCCTGCTTGGGTTAATCGAACCCTGCAAAGCCAAGAGGGCGCTGCCTTTGTGAGTAATCATGGTTATGCTAAAAAGAATAACGAAGACCGAGGTTTTGCCCGACAAGAAGTAAATGGGGAACAAAGTTTAGCGGTATTTGATGGTATGGGCGGGCGCGGCGGCGGCGAGCCTGCTGCAGAAGTGCTTTCGTACATCACCCAAGAAGGCCGTCAAATGGGCCTTAGCTTAAAGGCGGCCATTGCTTTGGCGCATTATGCCATTAGTCAGAAGAAAAATAATAATCAGTTTGGCGGTGCTGTTTTTGCGGGGATGCAAGTGCGTGCTGCCACTACAGCAGGGGAGCACATCGCTAATGTGGATGTGATTGGTGATTCTGAAGTTTTAATTTTGGATGAAAATTTAGAGGTGCAATTCCACACCCTGCCTTTCTCACCCACTTACAATATTGAGACGCAAGAAGAGAAAAGGATTTTAGAAAATCGGGGTATGGTAAGCAGTAGAATTGCAGCCATAACCCCCGATGTTCAAAATCGTATTCCACTCGATCAAATTGCCACCGCTCGGCTTAGACCCATGAGCAATGTGGTCGATAACAATTTAGGAAACGCGGGTAATCTGAACGCACGCTTTGGGCACAGTTTTGAAGTGACCGTCAAAGACGGCAGCATTGCCATTTTAGGTTCGGATGGCCTGTTTGAACTTTTTGCCGATTACAACGATATCAAACGGGTGTTGCAGCGAGAGCTTCGTTTTAGAAGCGTAGCTAATGTGCAGGCCTTAGGGCCAAATGCGGCTGCAATTTTAACTGCGGTTTTGTACCGCGAAGCCTTGGCGCGGCAATATTTAGCCCAGCATTGTGTGGGCAAAAAATTGACACGTGCTCTCTACTTAGAGGCCTTGCGTGCGGCCACTCTCAAGATGAATGGCAACGAAGCGGCAGCAGAGGATGCTGCACAGCGTGATGCGGTAGCTCTGCCCAATGCAACCTTCTTGCAAGACCTCCAAGACCTCAATGAAACTTGGATTTACGAAGGCAAATATTTAGTAGATGACAATAAAGGATTTACGGAAACCGGTTCTACAGGAAGAGGAACCCGACCTAATCGCGGTCCCATCGTTTGTGAAACGGCAATAGAAAACAATGGCGTTTATGAAATGGATCGTAATGCACCAGAATCCGATGAACTCTGCAAATTTAAAAACGACAACATCATTTGTATGGTGCAGCAGTTTGGCCAGTCTATTACAACTGAGGCTTATCAGTCTCCCTTTCAGGCCATTGCCCCTTCAGCGTTAGCGCGCTTGAATCCTTCGAAGCTTATTCCTGCACCCCTTCGCGAAGTACAGCTGGCCGCCTTGGCAAGAAGTTTAAGGGCCTGGGCAGCGGGTGCAGGCCATTCGTTTGTCTCAGCCCTTGCCGCCCAGCTCCAAGAGATTTCTAAAAATGAAAATGTTTTAAATTTTCGTAGACGCTTACGCAAACTTCTAGCCTCGCGTGCATGGCAGGTGGATGTGCTTCAAAACGATCTGCCAGTGGATGCTCAAGGACATGTAGATCTTTCTGACATCGCTAAACTCCAAAAGACTGGCAAAACCCATGGCGGTAGCTTCGCCATGCTGACTACCCAAGGCAATGGATATGGAAAAAGCAACGAAGATGTTGTGCTTCGAGTTACTTCCCCCAATGGAGAAGTATTTTTGTTTGCCCTGGATGGAATGGGAGGCATGGGCGGAGAGGGTTCGGGTAAAATTGCAGCTCAATTATCTGCCAAAAAATTAAGCCGAGAATTAAGGAGAAGCGGTGATTTGGCTCAAGCCTGGAAGGCTTGTAATGATGCATTAAGAAATCGAAAACAAAACCCATCAAATGGAAAGGCAGTTGCCGTAGGGCTTCAGATTAATCCTCCTGTAGAGGCCGGCAAACCTTATCGGGCACGTTTTCAGTGGTTGGGAGATGCCCGCGGGGCAGTTTTAAGAAAAGTGACGGTGCAGGATGCACAAGGGAAATCGAGCAAAGTATGGCGCTGGGTTTATAGAACTGTCGATCAGGGGACAGCCGCCAGACACGTACGAGAGGGAGTAGATTTTGCTTGTGGAGGTGCAAATAGAACTATCGCCATGGCAGCTTCGCCTGCTGCGAATATAACCACCAATGGGTTGGGTGTAAATAAGAATATTCAGGTACAGAGCACCCAAAATGGAGAAGTTCCCTCTGCAATGGGTACATATGGCACGCAAGAAGCCCAAGGTTTTGAGCAAGGGGTAGAACTGTTGGCGGGTGATTTGGCCTTGTTGGGCTCCGATGGTTTTTGGGAAAACTACAGCACTGCAGAAATTTGTGAACTGATTGAACATTGTGAAACGGCAGAACAAGCCTTGGAGGTGCTTACCCTAGAAACGCATAAAAGAATGTCCTTGCTGGCAGAAGAAGTTGGACGTTTGCAAGCGGATGAGCGTTTCGAATGGATGTTAGGAGGCAAGCCTGTTTATGTCGATACCGATGGGAACATTTGGACCGTTCGCACAGGTGGAAACCTCGCGACCGATCGTATCGGGCATCTTAAAAGAGATAATTTTTCACTGGTGGTCTACAAGCACGAAGCGGCCGCTACTGGTGCTACACCCGCTGCGCCTCAACCTATTGAAGTACCTGTGGTGGCTACCCCGCCTGAATACATGACGAAAAATTTGCCTCATGCTCAGGCCATTCCTGCGGGACAGCAGACCCTTAGAATTGGAAGAAATCCAGCAACTAACGATTTAACAATCGGTAATGGAACGGTGAGTGGCGCTCATGCCACACTGCATTTTAATGTAGATGGCTCGGTTGTGTTGCAAGATCACGACTCGAGCAATGGAAGTTTTTTACTGAGTAATACGGAACTCCCTGATGGGTTAAAAAATGACACCCGTACGCTGGTAAAGGCTGGGGAGACTCCCAGCAAGGTCAGGTTCCGTCTAGGTAATGTGGTGTTTGAGTTGGAGGACCGAACGCTGCGCTGCGAAGAGGCGATGACGTCTGTTGCGGGTGGGGTTTTGGTGCCTGCTCTGCGTTCGTCTTTTTTTAATACAGCTTTGCCTGCTTATGTTCCTGCCATTTATCAAGTGAGTGCCCAAGCGGGTGCTCCGGCTGTGTCTCTCCCCACTGCTGCCAATTGCCAGATCCAACGCGCTGCAGATGGCCGCTGGACGGTGACGCGTCAAAATACGGGGGCTGATTTTAAGGTCTGGAATAAAACCCTGGGTTGGATGACTTACACCCCCTTGGGAATGATCCAGGATTTGAGCCTGGAGATCCAAAATGATGGTCGCCTGGAGGGTGGAAAGATCTACAAATTTAAAAACGGCTTGAGTTATTTCATTCAAATTGAGAACGGGAAGACCTTTATCCATCAGCTTGCAGAAAATTCCAATTTGGAAGATGCCCAAATTATTTCGGCAGGGGCCGCACATTATTTGGTCCAGCTCAGAGGAGAACAACTCAATCTTGTACAAGTAGATCTTGCAACGCTGCACGAGCAAGTGGACCAATTGCCCAATGAAGAGACTGCTTGGCACAACATTGGTGAAAACCGCGGTGGCCTGGTTTGGAGCAGCAATCAGGGCTTAAGAAAATCTGTCAATGAAGATCGTGCGATTGCCCTCACACTCCCGGATGGCTCGGTGGTGAGTGTGGCCATTGATGGTATAGGTGGAATGGACAATGGGGAAGCAGCTGCCATTGCAATGCGAGCGGTGATGCAAGAGGCCCTCAATATGGGCTTGGGTTTGCAAGCGGCTATTGCCTTGGGTGATTTTGCCATTCGTACTCATCGTAAACCCCATAGGGACTCCACAACAAATGAAGGTAAAATTGGGGCCGCGGTAGTGGCGGGTATTCACCTGAAATCTACTGCCGTGGCAAATGTTTATGACGGCGAAGTGAGTGTGGTGGGCGATTCTGAAGTGGCTATCTTTAATGAAGACCTGGAAATTCAAGCCCATACTTTTGGGGTGATCGATGAGATTGGCAATAAAATTCCCCAATGGACTAAAACTGCTGCAGGACAATGGCAATACACAGTGGTGAGACATTCTCAACCCTTGACGCTTGAAGCAGATAGGAGGCGGGTAGCGCGGGAGGATGTTCCGGCTGCACGTTTGAGGCCCTTCGCCAATGTTGTGGATAATAGGGTAGGCAATGCGGGCAGTCATTTGAGATTGGATGCTCCCTTCCGTTTTGAAGTGAAGAATGGGCAACTCATTATTGTGGGTTCAGATGGTTTGTTTGAGTTGTTTGCCGATTATCAGGACATGGCCTGGGTGCTGAAGCGTGAGCTAGCGGTTCGTGGTGCAACAAAATGGCAGGAGCTAGGCTCTGGTTCTGGTGCAGTGGCCATTTTGCAAGCGGCCCTCATGCGCGAAGCCTATGCGCGACAATATTTGTCTATGTTTTGCCAGGGTCGCCAATTGACGCGAGAGGTTTATTTGGAGGCCTACCGCGCGGGTGAGTTGAAACTGCGGGGAGAAAATTACACCTATTCTTCGGCTTCTAGCGATTGGGCTAGTTTCTGTCAAAGGAGGGATGCAATTGATGTTCCGGAACCTATTAAAAACAACCCATGGATTTACGAAGGTAATTATTTATTAACCGATACTCGCTATCGGGAAGCAGATGCAGCTGGAAATCCAGCCGTAGATGAAAATGATAATCCTGTTTATTTTGGGCGCGGAGCTATTGTTTGTAAGAGAGCCGACGCAACACCTCCCGATGCCGATGGCAAGACCTGGTGGGTGATGCCACGGAAGATTACAGATGCGGATGAAATTACCCGCTTTAAAGAAGATAACATCAATTGTGTCATGCAGGGAGTGGGTGTTCCAATTACAACAACACCAGCCGCCCCCCAGCCTCAGCCCGCCCAGGCCCAAACAGTACCCGCTCAACGCGCCCGTGGATTTACCCATCCGCCCGCAGCGCCCAGTGTGGCTCCAGTTTCGGCTTCCAGTTTTCCTCATTCATACACACTTCCTGCAACTGCAAACGAGACTATTTTTATCATCGGAAATAATCCCGGTATTAATCCCACAAGTGGTCACATAGGCTTGAGTGTTCAGGATGTAGAGGTTTCACAAAAACATGCCCGAATCACAAGAAATAGCGATGGGAAGCTAAAGGTTGCACCTATTCCCAGTAGTCCTACGCAATTATTGAGAGGCACAGAGCCAGTACGGGCCATTGCAACTCCAGAAACCCTTCAAGAGGGAGATGTTTTAGTCTTTGGTAGTTTTGTACAAATGAAAGTGGAAGGCGGGCAATTACGGTTTACGCATTCGGTGAAAGTTATTGGAGGAGAAGCGCCTGCGCCCACTCCAGCTCCAGTTGCAGCGCCTTTGTCTGGGGCGGATTTTGTGGCACGTGTGGGGTCACATCCTCCCATATTAAGTAGCGACCTACCAAGACTGGCTAACACCGCACAAGATATGCAAAGCGGAGGACTTGGAGTTGAAGTAGTATTTCATAATAAGACGGGTATGTTTTTTGGTGTGGTCAAATACAGCTCCGATGGAAAAAAACAATTGGAGCGCATAACTAGAAGGCTACCCTTGACGAAGGGGGATATTGATCTTTTAAGTGCCACTTACGACTCCACTACAAAAATCCTAAAAGTAGAAAACCCCTTGGGGCAACAAGGTAATCTTTTCATCAATCTGAATGATGGCAAGATTACTTTTGTCCCTCAAGCCACTGTGCCTCCTGCTCCAAGCGGGCCTAGGGGGCCTCAGGCAGTTGTTGCTCCTGCAACGGTTCCTGTTACTGGTCATCCTGCAGATCAGGGTCTCCACGGGTCTTCATCTTCGGAGCAGCGAGGGCCTGAAGTACACGTTCCTGCGGCAGCAGTTCAGCCATTGGTCTCAAGTCAATTCTTTCAGCCTGCGGAGTATCAGACCTTGAAACGCGAGGCCGATGTACTTCTGCCAAACGAAACAAGAACTGCCACAGAACTTATGGATGAATCTAGAAGACTTCAAACTTCTGGTGATTTCAGGAATGCAAAGCTCTTTCATATTTTGTCCGTGATAAAGGAACTTTCAGGACAATATGAAGGGGCGACGGAAGATAATTACGATGATTATTGGATGACATTGGATGATTTTCAGTGTGAAACCATGGAGGCCCAGGCAGCCAATCAGGATCAAATGGCAAGGGATGCTTCTAATGAAAGGGTTGCCCTGGAGGCCTATACCCGAAGGGATGAATTACGGAAGTGGGCTAAGAAACTGAGGGAGATGGAGATACAAATTCACCTGAGGGAAGAACGTCCCCGAGTCGTCAGCAAGACTGAAGCCTATCTCAGCGATATGGCTGAGCGCTATAGAAAAATCTACAGGGGAAACAAAACTCATTCTGCAGGAATATGGGCGGAAGTTTATACAATTTTGCTTCAAGAAAGGGCCGCTGCCGCGGCGGTGGTGGTTGCTCAGGCAGAACCCCTAACCCCACAAAATTTGGTACCACCTCATACCCCCACCCGAAAACGCCTCTTTACTCCCGTGCCTCTTAATACTGCTTTGACGGCGGCGCATCCTTCGAGGGCTATTCTTGACACTTTAAGAGCCCATAGCGACTACAATAGAAGCGCTGAAAATCCTGTGGTAGATGAGATATTGAAAGACCCTCGTCTCCCCCTCAGTCACCATTTGCAGATGGGGGGTTATCATTTTTTCTGTACCCCTGTGATTGTAATGGATACAGCCTATGGCCCCTACGATCATATTGTGGCCCTTGTTCCTGTTCGTGACAACAACACCGGAAAAATTGTTTTAAAGAGAAGATTTTTCTTTAAATCGCGATCAGACGGCAGTTGGAGGGCTTGCGCGGTTAAGGTCGGCGGAACGCACCTCAAGGTGGCTAATGAGCTGGTAGGAGGAGAACACGGTCATTACACCCAAGAAACCCAGGTGGCGCCGGAGCTTTTGAGTCAGTTGGAAAAGCTTCCTCGCCAAGCAGGAAGTATAAGCGAAGCAGATTTTAACCGCTTCATTGGTTTTGATTCTATGAGTACCCAGACGATTAATCATTTAAATGGAGAATTCGATTATGAAGAAATAGAAAGCGTCAGCTTAGATGACATCAGCAGCATTCAACCTGGTCAACAGTTCAATGGGAAGCACCGACGCGAGATTTTAAAAGACCCTGTTCCTATAGAGACAACAGCACTTGAGGCGTATAAACAAGCACTAGTCGATCAGGTTTTGGGTTTGAATGGAGCTTATCCCAATGGCTTCATCCCCAATTTTAGCGCTGGGCCAGTGGCCCATTCAAGTTTTGAACACAGTCTTTTGGGCCAGTGCAGCACCGAAACCTATCGTGCGCAGATCACAGATGATAAGGGCACGCAGCGTCCCTTACTTTGGGAATTTGCCTGTGATGCTCAAGGCCGTACCTGGGTAAAATCGATTCGCTTTGAGGATGCGGTTGTAAATTCCTACGGAGTTTATGTCCCTATTTTTGATTCGGGTTTCTTAACCTCAAAACCGCTGGATTATAAAACCCAGAACAATTTGTTGCTGGAGGCCTATAAGGAAGAATTTGCTGGCGATAGAGATTATATCTTACTTTTCCCTCTGCTGCATCAGATGCAACCCATTCAGGCCTTTAGACGGCATAAAGGTTTTGATACAACTCCAGCTGTGGCAGTGGCAAGACCTAGTACTTTGTCAGGAAGAACTTCAAGAATTTCACTTGGACTTGCGAATACTCTAGAACTGGAAGTTTTGCGTGCTAGGGTACAACGGGTAAATCGAAGAATAAGGGCTCTACCTGGTGATGCTGATGCACAAGCTCCAGCGGCTCCTTCTCCTGTTACCGCTGCTGTTGTCCAGCCTGCAGCACCGGTTGCACAACAATGGGCGAATGCTGCTGACGCAACAACACCAAGCCCTGCGGTAGCGCCTGCCCCAGCACCCGTGCCTACACCTGCAGCGCAAGGTGTGGCGGCCTCTGTCCCAGCCCCAGGGGCTAAATTTAGAATAATATCTAGTGGAGGTATAATTGAGGTAACAGGTCCAGCGGATTCTGTTACAGGAAGAGTTCCCTGCAATTTTACTTCTTTGGGTGGGGCACCAATGCCCACTTCTTATTTCCCAGCGGAAATTAGTCAGCACTTGAGTGGAGGGCAAATTGAGGAAGTGGTTGCAGCCCCTGCACCAGCGGGGGTTGTGGCACCTGCGCCCGTGGCACCTGCCCCGACAGTGGCTACAGCTAGCCAAGTCGAACGCCAGACATTCCATTTAAGCGATGGTCGACCGCTTCCCTTGACCTTGAACTTGGGCAAATCTCGCTGGAATCATTATGAAGACCACGGGTCGGTGGTGATGCAGACTGTGCGTGGGTTTTATGACAATCCCGAAAAGCCCAATGCCCAGAATGAAGATCGGGCAACCGTGCTGGCGGGTGAAACAATTATTGTTGCCGATGGCATGGGGGGGCATGCCGGGGGTGAACAGGCGGCAGAGATTGCGCAGCAAGTGATTGGCTCTGAGATTCAAAGTGGAAAGACCGCATTTGAGGCCTTTGTGGAGGCCCATTTGGCTATTAAGCAGCATAAAGCTTGCAAAAGAGAAGGCGGGGCCGTGGTGGTTTGCAGCCAGGTGGAAAGGCAAGCGGATGGCAATTATAAACTGACATCCAGCGCCGCAGGGGATGCCTGGCAATTGATTTTTGTGCGAGATACAGCGGGTAAGCTTGTCTTAAGAAGCACTGGGGCCCAATTCTATACTAAAATATGGGCACCCTATGTTGCTTTGGGGAAAGATAGAGGTGCCTTTGCTTCGCATGAAGCAGTAAGCAAAATGCAGCCGGATTCTCGAAAAAATAGTTTCGAAAAAGAGATTATTGTTCCTGCCGGCGCCATCAACCTTTTGGCCAGTGATGTTTTAGACAAGTGTTATGGCGATGCAAGGGGTGAACTGGATGTTGCGCAGGTGCTGGAGGTTTTGAATGCTGCTGCCGATCAAACCCCTCAGGGTTTGCATCGTGCCTTGATGCAAGACCTGTTGATTCGGGAATATCTGTTCAACAAAGTCATCCGGCTTAATCCTAACGAAAATGACAATAATATATTGGAGATTACCTCAGCAGAATACGCAGAAGCTTATCTGGCTGTGACGGGCACCCGGCCTGCTTCTCAGCATTGGAAATTCATTGGGTATCAATTAATGCCTAGTGGTTTGGTTGTTCCGAGGGGAAGCGCAGACCCCGTTGCGCGACTAGGCTTTGACAATGCTACCTTGGTGATTCAGGAAATTGGTGGGGCTTTAAACCCAACTCCGACGGTAGAATACCGTGCTTGGGATGCAGCGCCTGTGCCTAGCGTGGCAAGCAATACCGCCGCTCGTACCGTTACTGTGGGCACCGCTGATCTAGGAACCGTGCGTACTGCAGCGCCAGCAGCCACAAGGGCCGTTCCTGATTTAGTCACTTGGGATCCCGCCATCCCAGGTTCAAATGTAAAATTGGAAAACGTAGATTCGACAGGCCATCGCGTGCTGGGTTTAACGATAGGCGATACCGAGTATTTGAGAGTGGATGAGCAGGGCTGGATGCATCAAATGCAAAGCGATTCGCCTTATCATTTGTGGCTCTGGGATCCTCAGGTCAGACGATGGGAGCGAGTGAGTGAAAGAACTTTTCTGGAAGAAAATGCCATTTATTGCTTTGGGGAGGCAGAGGCTTCTGCAGAGGGGCTTCCTTCGGATCAAGTGCTTAATTTTAGCCTGCAAGCTGGGCGGTTAACTCGGGTGCTTAGACCTGCTATTAAATTGACGCGATCTGATTTAGAAACAGAGCTGCGTCAAGGGGCTACCCTGACGGAAAAGCCTTTTGATCCAAACTCTCAGCAAGATACGAATCGAATTCATATTTTAAACTTGCCGGATAATTCTCAGAAATTTGAAATTCCCTCAGAGAGAGCTAGAAAGTTTCTGAGGCCCGACAGACTGAGTTCAGCGAGGGAAGTGTTTACCTTTGATATTTACCGTGAAGAAAGTGAGTTCGCGAGAGACAGACGCGTTGAACATAAATTCAATGGGCCTAGTATTATTCATCAACCGGTTGCTGCACCAGTAGTTCCTTTAAGATCTAGTGCAGATGCTGCAGCAGCGCCTGCTCCTGTTGTTGGCCGCCGAGCAGCTAACACTGTAATAGCTGGAAGTGGTGGCACGGCGGGCACGGCGATAAATATGGGTGCTCCTGAAGTGAACGCTTTTCGCCAAAAAGTAAGCGAAACCTTGGGTGGCGTTTCAATTCGAAAGCCCGGTCTCGCTGAGAATGTGGCCTTGCAGTATCTGGCTGCGATTTTACGCGATGAATCGAGCCCACAAAAACTACAAGAGTACGCTTCGCAACTGAGATTACAAAACACGGCCGACAACCCGGAACTACAAAATTTAATTACTGAAATCATTACTGCCCTGTGTGTTGAGCTTCAAAAAGGGAAAGATTCATCAGAACACAATACTGCACGAGAAGCGGTGGTTAGGCGAGGGGCCCTGCTTTTGACAAAGAGTGGCGTTACCCCACAAGGGTTAGAGGTTTTTTTAACGAGTATTAGCGCTGCTATTCGGCAAGATTACCACAGAAGAATTGCAGAGGCTGCAAGGGCCAATGCGCAAGCGCCGGTTCCCAGGCCAGCAGCGGCTAGATCTCATTCTGCGCCAGTGCAACAAACAGGACCTGCCGCGGTGTCAGTTGCTCCCGGTTCAGGATATGGTGGCATACCTGCAGTGTCTGCTAATCTCAATAACCCCGGTGCTACGGGTGATCCCTTTGCTGCCCCTGCCCCTGCAGCTGCCGCTGCTCCTCGGGGAGTGTTAAGGGGTCCGGCAAGAGAGGCAGATTCCCTAGTGAATGCAGCCACAATGACTGGAGATTTATCTACGAATAGAGGGGGAACCACACAGTGGGGAGGCCGTCCGCCCGTCACTGCTCCCGCTGGTCCTCATGCAGCTGCACCTAGAGGACGTTACAATGTTCAATTGGAAATGAGCTCACCTCAAGCAACAGGCCCCGTTGCAGCAGGGCAGGTTACGTTAAAAGGCCTTTATGGTTTTAGAAAACTCACTGCAGTGCTTGAAGATCGAGCAAGAACATCACATTACAATTACAAGCTTACTGCTGAAGTAGATGCTGCAGCGAATAACGCAAAATGTAATAGGGTAACGGTAGAAGCCAATGGTGATGTTGTGTTGCATTTCCAACTCAGAACAAATGCCACAAATGCCCCCATACTTCAATTTGTGGTGCACCAAGACGATGCGGTGAAACTGGGCTTGGGGCATGTAGTGAGTGGAAAATTTTTACCGCTTATGGAGAGAGATGCTCAGCAAAAATGTTTTGCTTTGGAACTTCTTCCAAATGGTGGATCTAACGGCCATGGTAATAACGGTCACGCTGCCCGAACATTCATAGGCGCAATCACTGTGCTGGGTGCCGGCGGGGTGGCTTTTTTGGCGCCGGGTTTGGCTCGGGCGGATGTGCTGGTGGGTCAGGCGGTGACGGAATCTTCTTCGCTTTGGCCTATTCTGGGTTTGGGGGCGGTGCTGGCCGTGGCTTACGCAGCGCGTGAAAATCGTAACCAGGAAACCCAGCCAGATGCGATTGGGGAAGCCTTGAGGCCCTTTGAAAGTGGCAGCGACGGACGATTGAATTCACAGCAAAGATTGTTGGCTCGACTGGCGCATTTTGAGGACAGGGGCGAGGTTCCCCTGAGAGTGGCAGTGGCGAGAGGGGTTCAGCGTCTGGTGAGTGCGAGCGATTTGGAAGGCTTGCTACAACTTCAAAGGCAGCTGGCTGCAGAGGAGGGTGATTTAACAGCAAGGGCTGTCTTCCAACAAAAAATAGAGGCCGCTTTGGATGCAGTGGCCAAAGGTCAAAGCTGGGTGGCGGAAATCCTTTATCGTCAAAAGGCCATGGGGGAGGTGCATGCGCGTTTGGCAATGTTGTTTACTTCTTTAAATGTAGCTGAGCCTGGAAGCTTTGATTACGATGGACGAATTCCGCAAGATTACGAATTGGCAGAAGATCTTCTAAAACGCAGCATGAACAGCTCGGCAGAAATCCACGGCGGTGAAATCAGCCTGTGCTGCCGTGAAGGCGCCAGAACTCAGGAAGTTTTTGAGGCCATTAACAGCGAAGTAAATGCCTTGCATGCAGCGGGCATGCAAGTTGACCTGGTGACCCAGCCAGAATATCCGGAGGGCGGCCGTTACTTTTTGACCATCAAAGGCGAGCCCTGGCTGAAAATTAATTTTGTAGAGGCTTTGCAGACTAAGCCTCCTGATCGTTTATCCACTCGTCCTCCTGAAGCAACACTCCTTGTTCCTGAAAGTATACCGCCCTATCAACCTCCTCCAATATTCTCGCCGGGCAGCGGTGCCCCTGCCGTTGTGGGCCTTGTCGTGTTTGGCCTGGGCACCTTGTTCAGCAGCCGGGCAGAGGCTGCAATGCACAATCCCTTTGTGGATGCAGGCCAGGCACCTGTTTGGGGGGTGTTGCTGGGGGCTAGCCTGGCGCTGGCGACGGCCTGGGTGCTGAGAGACGGAAAGAAGCAAAGAAAGGCCCTTGCAGCCAGTGACACTCAGTTGACTTTTACAGAGGATGGAAAAGTAAGACTTGAGAAAAGAACGGATGGTACTTGGGGTTTGAGGAACGAAACGGCTCAAACGGTTCTGTTGACTGTAAGAGGACCGGATGGGCGTGCTCGATTTACGGTACAGGCAGGCTCGGTCATGAGCATTAATATTTTGGGCGCAGACAACTTGCAGGGCTATGAATTTAGTCTGAATGTAAACGGTGCAACAGAAACTTTTGCCATAGGCAATGAGAGCACGGCTGCCGAGGAAGCTGGAGAAGAAAGGAAACCTTTGTCGCTTGCCCTTCGAACACTGGGTTTTTCAGATCCTATCCGCGACTTCTTTGAGGGGCGTTTTCTAAGGCCAAACCACGGCTATAAAGAAATAGATGCCGAGGGCCGTGTGACGTCCGAAGGCTTGGCGAACCTGTTGGTAGAGGCATGGAATAACCTTGTGGCAGCGCGGACCGCGGAAGTGGATAAGGCTTCCGCAGAAGAAGCGGTGTTGGTGGCATTGGAGGGTGTTTTTGCAAAAGCGAGGGAGAGTTCTCATCCCACACCCGTAGAAGAGGCGGTCGTAAAATTATTACCTTCGGGTCCCTTACCCGCGGGATTATTACCAGGCCCCTCCTTTGCCGGGGCCTTGCCTGCTGGCGCTCCTGTTCGTTATTTTTCTGAACCTTTCTTTCTGGTGGATGATGAGGGGCCGGTTTTAAGAGCCCTCGGGAATATTTTACAGAGCCCTGAGCATTGTAAAAAATTTGAGGATCCCAAAGAGGCCCTGGCGGCTTATCGACAAAATCCAAGCTCTTTGGCCGTCCTGGATGTGAACATGGCCGGGTTACGAGGAGATGCCCTCGCTGCAGAGATGAGAGCGATTAATCGTCAGGTGCTCATCGTCTTTATGACCGCGAACAGGTCAGAGGCTGAGCAATTAAGAGAAAAGGGTGAAATCGTTTTTGATAAACCGATTGCAGAGCCGAAAAAATTTCCACAAGAACTGGCCCGTTTGCTGGCAGAGCACAAGCGTAACAATCCCACACCCCCCGATGATGCGGGTCCCGGCGGTGGTTCAGGTGCCTCGGGCTCTGGACCTTCAGGCCGTGACTCGGGTTCGGGTGCTACCACTTTAGGGGCGTTGCGAGGAAGCGCAGGTCCTGTGGTGGCACAAGTAACAGAAACAGGGCCCCCCGCGCCGGAAACTATTCCAGATCATGGCACAGCAACAGACGCCGCCTCCCCCTCGGGAGGCGTTGTTGCGAGTGAAGGGGCGTCAAATATTGGTCACCCAGTGTCAACGGATTTACGACAGGGGAACATCCCCCCAAGCCCCCTTAATAAGGGGGGAGTGCAGACTTATACTATTCCTTCGGCGGTGGCTGAGAAAGTGTCCGATGAAATTAAAGCCGACGCGCTGGCTTTAAGAAGAGAGGCCTTGGCGCAGCTACGAGAAATTCGCGAAGCACTTCGTCAAAATAAAATGCAGGCGGGGAGCTACGCTTTATTTTATGTCGCTAGCGACAGGCAGTTTAAAATTTATTCGATGGAGGAAAAGGAAAGGGCCAAAAAATACAATGGACATGCAGATATTGTTGATATTGATTTTGTGGCCGATGGTTCGGTGCGTGTGCTGCTGCCTGAAAATGTAAAAGACTCTGAAAAAGTGCGTGAATTAGAAACCCTGATTCCTTATTTTGCCTCAAATCCAAAGATGCCTTCGCCTTCTTTTATTTTGACTCAATCGTATTTGACCCTCGGTTTTTATGAAAGGCCCAATCTGTGTGTGGCCTTTTCAGAGGCTGAAGCAGCGGTTGTGCCTTTATCGCCCGATACCACAGGTCGAGTTCATCCCCCGGTTTTATTTTCGAATGCCCCCTCACTCGAAGAAAACGCTTTGGAATTTTTTGAAACGCTGAGAGATCATCCTTTCTACGCAGCCGATCGCGAACATGCGGTGGTTCAAAAAATTCTTAATCGTTTTCCTCCCCAAAGAGTGATGCAAATCGAAGGTTACACTTATTTTTGCAGCGAGGTTTTACGCTTGGGCAGTGAAAGCGGTAAAATTTACGATCACGTGTTGGCCGTGTTGCCCGTGTGGCTGGCAGAAGAACAGCGCTTTGTTTTAAAACGCCGTTTCTTTTACAAATCGAATTCGGATGGATCTTGGCGTGCCTGTCCTGTGTCTGCAGCGGGGCAGTACATGAAGACCATTCTGGGCGAAGGTCAGGGAAGCTACACCCAGGAAACCCAGGCAGCATCGGCCATTGTGAGTTTTTTGGATGAGCCCACAGAAACTCGCGAAGTGCAATCCAGTGAGCTTTTGGAATGTATAGACATTGCTTCGTTGTCTGCCAAAACGGTAGATGGCCTGGCGGATGAATTTGAATACGAAAAAATACCGGTTCAGGAACTGGAAGTTTTAAGACAATTCAGGGCCGGGCAATATTTTAATCGCAAACACAAGCAGGCAGATCTTTCTGGAACTCAACTAGTCGAAAATCTTTTGGCTATAAAATATCCCCCAGGTTTTATTCCAGATTTTACCAAACCCACCGGCAAAGGCAGCTTTCAACACACCTTGCTGGGTAAATGTAGAACAGAAACTTTTGAAAGTTCCGTCGAAGTAGGCGGGGCAAGACGCGAACTGGTTTGGGAGATGGCGCAAGATGCGCAGGGAAGAACCTGGGTTCGAACGATACGCTTCAAAGACGCCCAACTCAATTCGTACGGCGTCTACGTGCCCATCTTCGATTCGGGTTTTCTGACGTCCAAACCCTTGGAGTATGAAGAACAAGTGGGCTTGCTGCCGGCTGAATTCAAAAAACATTTTCATGAAAATTACTACGACATCACCCCGCTGCTGCATTTGATGGAACCTCTTCGGGCGTATTTGGAGACAAAAGGACCAAGGAGTTCTTCCACCCCCCCGACAGGTGGTGGTGAAAAGGTGGTAGATTTAGGGCCTCGTATCGCGGAGAGAGAAGCGATCAATCTGCTTGGGGCAGATGCCCGTCCAACGGGGGATGCTGACGAAGAAGCATGGTTGGAGGGGGCATTAGCTCGAGCAGAAAAGGCAAAGAAAAGGATCGTCGCCGAAGCTCCGTTAGGCCAAGCACTTTTAATAGACCCTAAAAGTAGGGCGGCGAATGAGGATGCGAACTTTCCCCCCAAGCTAGCCACCGTAGCCCCCCTCCCGGCCGGCACTGCAAAAGTTGAAGGCTCTGAGGTGCCTTTGACTGCTTCTCTACCTGTAGAGGGTAAGCTTCTGATGCCTGCTGCGCAACAAGAGGCTTTGGTCGAAGAAGATTTAGATTTGTCGGACTCCAACCTGGCCTATGCCACAAGAGATTTAACGCCTGAGACAATCCTGGAAAAAGAGGAGGCCTTAAGAGCAGAGGTGCGGTACAAAGGTTTGGAGACAGCAGAGGGAGCAGCACTTTCAAAAAAAGCGGAGGATTTGCATAAAATTGCAGTAGAACGAAAAGGATTATATCGCCAGCGTTTGCTGGCTGTCTTTAGCCACCTGCAAAAACTTCCGGGTATCCCCGGGCAATTTTCAACTATTCTATTAGCTCAAGCCGAACCCACGGTTTTTTCGAGGATTAAAGCCGTTTATAAAAGCTTGCGGAGTGAGGCCAGTGCCAGAAATAGAGAAGTCTTTGAGAAATATTGTTTGGATCTTATCTGGTTGGAAGATCACCGCTCCAGGCTTTTGAAAAAAATTAGAAGCCCTGAAGAAAAATTTGATCTTTTGATGAACCGCTTGAGGGCCTTAGAAATAGATCCCAGAGTTTTGCCTGCTTTTGAAGAAGCGGACTTCAAAGAAGATATTCTCAGTGAAATAGAGGCTCATTTGCAGAGTGGCGATCTTGTTACGGTCTTTCAGCTTAAAGAGAATAATTTTGAGATCTATCAAAGTCTAAGAGAGGTTGCCCTGCTGGGTCGTCAAATAACCTATGCGAAACTTTCTGAGGATGAAAAAAGAAGAATTTTAAAAGAAGCAGTAGAAAAATTGTTTAATTGTTCCCTAGGAAGTTCCTTCGAACCTGAAGCAGAAGCTTTACATCCCAGCTTAAGCCTGGAACTTGCCCTCCTTAAAGTGATTCAAAAAAACGAAGGCCTTATCCAGATGCAAGTTTCGGGTTCTGTTCGTTTTGTGATTCATCTCTTAAAACATCATTGTGACCATTCGGAATTTACCAATTCAGTAAAAGAGGAAAGGTTGTATCGGTACAAGGGCCTTGCCTGGGCGGAGAAATTTTTTCCTCAAATGGTCAGTGATGGAAAAATAGATTTGCAGGGCTTAAGGTTGGCAGTCATCAAAAAAATATTCTCCAATAATGCAGAAGATATTGAATGGACCGAAAACTTTTTCAAAACGGCAAGCTCACAAGAAAAACTCTTGCTCTTCCTTTCGGCTACTTACCCGGATCGTTTTTTTACCTTAAAACCCAGTTCAGCTCCACGCCTCAAAAGACTTTTTAACCTGATTGGTCGCCATGGTTTGTCGAATGAAATGATTTTAGATTATGTCTTTATGCCAGATGGAGAAGTAAGGTGGGCTGTCGGTCTATCTCAAAGAAACAGTGCAGGGATGTCCGCTGAGTTCCTGATTAAATTTCCGCTCACAGAGACGCGGATTGCCAATATTGCGCATAACCACCCTGAACATGCTGACATTTGGGGGGTTCATCCTTCACCAAGCCGCACATTGGAAGGCAAAATGTCGGGAGATTTGGTAGAGCTTGAGGCAAACTATCAGGCAGCGCTTCCTCATCTGAATGATAATCAAGCGGTAATGTGTAGCATGACTTGTCCCTTGGGTGGCTCGGTTTATGTACGCAGAAAAAGTGGAATTCACATTTACACGGGATATACCCCTCAAGGTTTAGAACTCTTGCCCACGGACAAGGGCCGAAACCAACTTGAAAAGTCGATGCGCCGAATCAAGTTTTGGGCCGATCACCAAGGCATTCCCGTGCATTTTTATGAAATGCCAATGGCTTGGGTAGACGAGCGTCGTTGTCCTCCGGAACACGAAGGTCAAAAAACAGAAGTCGTTATTTTCGGTGGCAAAGCTTTGATGCCCGATGTGTTTGCCTCTACTGAATTTGCAGAAACAGATTGGGCAGAAATTAAAGCTTTAGAAATACCGCCTCCAATTGTCACCACAGTTGTTGTCCCAGAAGGTATGCACGCGACGGTGATGCCCAATGGGGATGTGATTTACACAGCAAAGGATACCCCGACTGCAGCAGTAATTGATGTAACAAATGGGGGTGTAAACTCAAATAATATGGATGCGGCTTCAGGGAGTAGCGGCACGGGGTCTGCTTCAACGCAGCATCCTCTTCTCACCTTGTTGCAGTCTAATTACGAGCAAGAGCAGCTTGAGGCCATCGCGGCATTTGCGGTCCTCATCAAACAGGAGACTCTATCCTCTGAGGAGCAAGCAGCACTCAATGCCGCAGTGCCCCGCTTGCTGGAACTTCGCGGCAACGATGCCTCGTTGAATGGAATTTATGGCGGCAATGAAGCGGGGGTTTTGGCCAAGGCCCTGCTTTTGGATTTTGTAAAAAGCCCTCGTTGTTTGAGGCACAATAAAATTCTCATCCTTGGTAGTTTCAAGACTTTTTGGAGCGAGGGTCCACCCACTGGGATCCTCTCATCCCTGGAGATTAGCAATAGAGCCCATGCAGTCCGCCATTATTTGGAAAGCCTGATGGAGCTTGAAGACGACATTCAGGCGCAGGAATGGAGCGAGTTTGCCAGTCGCTTGGAGCACTGCCCCGCACAAGACTTGATCGGCGTGAGCGGTATTTTTAATTATTTGGCTAGGCGTGAAACGATTTCCAAAGAGGCCAGTGTCGCCGCGTTGAAGTATAGAGATCGTGTTCTTGAAATTATGAACAGTGACGACGAAGCCATTGCCAAAGCCCATTTGCAGCTGGACCTCTTTAATCCGGCTGTGCGGCCCGCAATAGAGATGGAAGCACGATTTGGGGAAGAAAAAATTAATGGAAGGCTTATCGGGGCATGGGGCTCAAGAATGATGGGTGAAAATCTGGCCCGCCGCAAAAGAGCTTTACTAGCTAACAGCAGCACTCTGGGCCTGCTGGCGCTGCTGGGCGTGGGGGCGGCGGCTTTCTTTGGGGGAATGCCCGAGGCCCTGGCTCAGGAATTTCCAGGCCATGCCGCGCAGGGGGCGGTGACGGTGCTTGGCGATCAGAATTTATTTTCGCTTCCAGCCGATTTTTCTTTAACCGAAGGGCTCATCGCTTCCTTGCCGCTTCTGGCGATCGCGGCCCTGCTTGCAAGATCACAATATGAAAAAATTCGGCACCGGCTGTCGGGTTTTTCGAGCACTGCTCAAGAAGCCAAAGTGAAATTGAAGGGTGAAGCGCGAGTGTTGAGAACGGCCACGCCAGAAGATGCGCTGGTTTACAGGGTTTATCGTCGAGATGGAAAAAAAGTTTATCTGGAAGTTTGCAGTAAAAATAGTGAAGGAGCCTGGGTAGGCGCACTGGGTGTGGCTTCTACGATGGTAGAGCTGGAAGGGGAGTTCGAGTTTAAAGAAGGGGTGATGTGGGTGATCCCCCCAGCCTCCCTTTCCAACCTCTCTGTCTCTTCCCTTGATGGCCCAAGGGGAGAGGGGATTGTAGACAACACCCTCTCCGTCGGTCGCTATGTCGCCGCCGCTGCGCTTGGCTTGGTCGTCTTGCTGGCCGCGTCTAACGCCGAGGCGGCTGACCGCCCACTGCAGGGCGCCGTGACTTTTTTGGCCTCTGTGCATGGATTAGAATCTGGAATTTTGGGAACTCTGGCCTTGGGTTTGGGTGTGAGTGTCGTAGCCGCTGCGGTTACGGTCACTTATAATTCTCTGTTTGAGGGTTTCGACCTCGAACGCTCTGGTTTTATTCGCGCTATGAAAGAAACTCTTGCAGAGGCTCTTCGATTAAACAGGCTGGGCGGGCTGGGTAAAAGGGAAAGAAAACTGGAAAGTCCTTTGGGTGAAAACGGCTCTACTTATTTGGCCCAGTGCCTGCAACAAAGGATGGAAATACTTTTTTCCTATTTTGCTTTTAGAGACGCCCGGCGTTTTCAGTACATGAACCCAGAATATGGTTTGGTCCAGTCTCCCTTACAAGAGAGAAATACAAATCGACAAGATTTAGAAAATTATCTTCAATCCTTTCGTGATTTTTTTGTATTTTATGAAAAATGTATCGAAGCCTTAAAAGACAATCCGCAGGCCCTAAGCGAATTTAAATCCAATGTTTGGATTGAGGAAAATCAGCTCGCATATCAGCGCTGCCTCGAGATCCTGCAAGGTCTTCCCATCGAATATCGTATAGAAAATATTCCTGAACTGACGGTCCTTCTGGGCCTGGGCGAAGGTGTGGAGGTAGATCCCGATGTCCCTATTGCACCCTCAAGAATACCACAGGATTTGCTACAAGGCTTGGAGACAAGGAGGAGGCTAAGGGAAGATGAGAGCTCCGAAGAAGTAGCGATAGCGTTCCTGCAGTACGGGATAGATTATGCAGAGAGGCCATCCATACTGCAAAAAATTAAGGCGGCAGAAGGTGAAGCGATGAGCGACGATCGTCCTCACTCTGAAGTAGGTGTTCGTTATTTAATTAGCACTGTGCTGATTCCTGCGGTGCTGGCAGAACAATTAAAAGCCGTGGGGGCTACAGCTACTGCTGCGTTTAAAGGTAGAGTCTCCAACTTTTGTCTGAGCAAATTTAATCTCTGCCCTTTGGAACGTGTGGATGCCCGAGTGCTGGATGCCTTTGCCCGTGCCCTTGCCGATTACTACGAAAAATTTGGATTTGTTGAGGTCCTCGGTTTGCTGGATACGCTGGCCAAGATAGACCTAGAGCCTGCCGAGCGCGAGGCCTTTAGCCATTATTTGAAGACTTGTACGCAAAAGGTGGCGGAATTATCGAAGGTGGGTGGTTTAGCGGGCGCAAGCACTCTGGGCCTGCTGGCGCTGCTGGGTGCCGGGGCGGTTACTTTGTTTCCCAATATTTCGGATGCCGCAGCTTTGCATGGGGCGGCCAGTGTTTATTCCTCCTCGGGCAGTCTGCTGAGTGCTGTGATGGCCGCTGTGGGCGCGGTTGCGCTGGGTGCGGTTTTCATATCGAATCGAGACAGCAGAAAAACCTTTCAGGTCAGCGGCATCTCCAGCGAAACCGGCCCCTTTGAAGGGGCCGAGTTAGAACTGCTTTCGACAAATAATTTGATTTATGGTTCGGACTCTTCGCGCCTGCTGCGGGTTGTGGGGGTGGAGGGTTATCAGGTCACTTGTGAAGAAATGTTGGCGGGTGCAAAAGCCCCCCAGCGTTGGGTTTTTAGCGCCCCCGATTTAGCGGCTCAGCTGAAAGTAGAAGAGGCCTTACAACTTACGCATCCCAGCTTTGGGCGTTTTCTCATGCCTGCCGATTTTCACAATTCCCCTCGCGTAAAACCTCGCGCTGCGGCCATTGCCCGCGAACAGCTTCGGCAAATTTTGGGGCAGTTTGGTTTAAAACAACCGGAGCCGGGCTCTTATAAAGTTTTTGTGAGAGCTGAGAGTATTGCCATTCTGAGTGATGAAAAAGCGGCAGCACTTTCCGCAGACCCCGATAATTTTATCATCGAATTTAAAGTGTTGCCTGGGGGAGAAATCTCCCTCACAAAGCCCCGCCAGGAAAAACTGGAGCGTATGCGCCAGGTTTTGTTTGGAGAAAACTCCTCCGAAGAGTTGGCCAGTCTCACGTATGCCCACGCCTGTCTTTTGGAAGACCCTCCTCTGGCCTTCAGTGAAACGGTGACTTTGAGATATGCCTCTTACAGAGAAAATCTTGAAAAATTTAAAAACACCACGAACCTGCAAAAGCGACAAGAGGTGCTGGATAGTTTGTTGAACGATTTGGAAGCGAATGTTCATTCAGTCATGGATTATGGTTTTTCGGATCGCGATGAAATTCAAGCCGAACTGGTTGCCTTCGAACAGATTTTGAAAGATCAGGCGGCGGCTTATGCCGAGGCCATGAGGGCTTTTACTACCGATACCGCCACCCTCAACAAAAACTATAGGGAGTTTTGGGAGGCGAATGCCACACGGTTCGATAGGTTTTTGAGGATATTAGAGCTTAGTACAAAAGATAAAAAACTACTGGATGCCCGCGTGCATCTGCTTTTTTTATTCGAGCAATCGTTTCCTTTATTCCGTATCGATCACCGCCGTTTTCGTTTTGCCATTCCGGAAGTTTTGGAAGGTAAACGAGATTCCGCGGAACTGTTCCAAATTTTTAGAGGGGCTGTAAAAACCAATAAGTTGTTTATTGAATGTGGCTTCATAGTTTATGGCACGAACGGTCCCTTAAGATTGCTTTTTGAAATTTGTGCCCTCATGCGTGCGAAGAAGGTGGAAGATCCGCGTGACCCTTCCATTCGACCTTCCCATTTTTCGGAAGCCGAATGGGAAAAAATTGTTAAAAGCGTGAATTGGGAGGCGATTGTAGAGCCTCCTCGGAGGCCAGGAAATGCAAGAATAGACAGGGTCCCAGGGGTTCTCGCCGTCGGTGCTCTTTTGCTTGCAGGAATCACGGGTGCCTTTGATGCCGATGCAGCAATCTTGCATGGAGTCCAGCCCTCTCAAGGTTTATGGGGTTTTGGCGGCCTGGCTGCAGTCGTTGCCCTGGGCTTGGGGGTGTGGGGAATCCTAGGTCCCTATAAAAGACTTTTCAGTTCGGCGTCTGTATTGCATGAAGGGGAGACGCATAGTTCTTCAGGTCGAAAGACCTTGGTGGGTCGTCTGATTCAATCCCGGCAGGAGGGTTGGGTTGCGGAATTAGGAAAGAACCTGGAAGCCCTTCAGACTGCCCTTCGGACGGAGGATGTCTCTGCCTGTAAAGAGGTCTTGAATAGTTTTCATCCCTTGCTTCCCCATCTGAAGGGGCAACAAAAATGGATCGCGTTTATTGCCATTTTTGAATCGATGAATTCCCCGGATACGCAGGTTCAATTGAGGGCTGAAACGCTTTGTGTAATTATTGCCGAAGAACTCAAGAAAGAATTTGCCCTCGAAGCAGGAAAGCTCTTGCTTCATGAAATTCAAAATCAAGAAGAGGCCGCCCAGCGGCGCCTGTTTTACCGTCTTTCAATTTTGGGTCATCTGCTTTTGAATCCAGAAGTGAGCCTGGCTACTCGAGCAGAGTACGCGCAGGTTTTGATGGCCCATGCCCGCTCCGAGTCGGTCGCAGTCACCAGAACTTCCATGCGCGAGCTGGCCGCTGCCTTTAAACGTTTGCCGGTGGCTCAGAAAAAAGAATTTCTGAATTTACTTTCAGAGCGAAGCACAGATTCTGAACCCTTGATTGCCAACAGGGCTCGAGAACTGAAGGCACAAATTGCAAGCGCTGAGAGCGCGCCGTCAAAAACCTCTCCCGCGACCTTGGGCCTGTTGGGGCTTGCCGGGGTCAGCACCGGTTTGGCTGTGCTCTTTGCCCCGTCCAATGCCGAGGCCATGGTGCGCACGGTGCAAACGACGCTGTCTGCTGTAAATGCAACTTCGAGTGTGTGGAGTTGGGGCGTGGCCGGCGCAATCGCCCTGAGCCTGGGGGTGCTGGGGATGGTGATGAAAGCGGGGGGAGCGGATACAGAAGCTTCTCCGTCATCGGTTGCCCCTCGATTAATCGAGCCACAGAAGATCGCTTCTTTTATAGAAGAGCATGAGGCCGCATTTCGAAGACTGGTAAGAACGGCCTATGAAGAAGCGGCGCTTCATCGGAATGATCGCGAAAACGAGGGCGCATGGCAGGAACTCCCGGACAGTGGTTTGAGATATCGCCTACGGCCAACATTTCGCAAAGGAAAACAACAAGTGGTCACAATCGTCGAATGCGAGATGCCAAACCACGGTACATTTGAAGTTGTTTGTAAACAAGATCACGAAGGAATGTTTGCACAACAGCAAGTACACCCACTCCTACAGCGACTTCTTCCACGTATTTATCTTGAAGAAGGTGGGATCGCGGTGATTGAAAAGATTGAGGGCCTAGAGCTAGAGCCTTATCAAGCATTCATCACAGAAGAAGCCCGACTCACGGAGCTTGTTGAGACAGCGGTGACTATTCTTGAAGATGTTTCAAACTCACCTTTTGTGTTGCAGGATGCCGATTTCATGGATGGGCATAATGTAATGTATGATACTCGGCAACGACGGTTTCGACTATTCGATATTCATTCATTTTCATCTGGTGATGACAAGAAATCGGCAGGAGAGAAGGTCTGTCGATTTTTGAATGACAAGCTCGCCTACCGTCGCGAAATAACGGAAGAACACACTCGTTTTGTAGAGTTATTTTTACAAAGATATCCAGATGCGGAGGCCATGGAGTTCAGGGGAAGCGTTGGCAGGCAATTGGAAGAGGGTACCGAAGAATATGAAAAAATGCTCGAAGAGGTCTATGCGGAGCATCCTTGGTGGAGAGCCTCTGGGTGGCGTGGCGTCATGCAGACACTCGATGATGGCGTCATCGGACTTCGGCCCGATATTCGTAAGGCCTGTCTGGAGAAGCGCAACGGGGCTGTTTTTGAGCTTCTACAAGACCCTAAATACAAGAAGACACAAAATCCATTATTGGCCAAGATACGGGGTGACGAAGGAAACGAGGTGACGAAGGGGGATAATGTTTTTAAGGGCACCCCGTCCGTTCTACTCCTCGCCGCCGGGGCCGGTGCCCTGGCGCTGTTTGCGCCCAGCTCGGCACAGGCGATGACGTTGGGTTTGGTGTCGGATACAAGTCCCAGCATCTGGAGCTGGGGCCTCACCGGCGCAATCGCGTTGGGCCTGGGGGTGCTGGGGATGGTTGGTAAGCCTGCTGAGGGTGCAGCCCCAGCGGCGTCACCGCTTTCGAGTGAACAGCAACAAGCCTGCTTCGACAATCCACCAGCCCACCTAGAGGAATTGGGCGAACTTTTGCATCATCTGAACATGCAGGAATCCCAGGATCCAGCCTTGGTAGCTGCTTTTAACGCACTTCGCTTTGAACAATTTCCACCGGCTTTATTGGGAGAGAAGCCCCTTGCCTGGAGGAGGATGACACTGGAGGCTGTGGTAAATTCCAAAATTTTTTCAGAAGAAGCGCGTGCGCGATTGAGTGCGTATTTACTGAGTATCGAACTTTCACAATTTGAAACGGACACTCCCCAGAAGTGGGAGGTGACTAATAATCTCGAGCTTCTTGCGCGCCTGCAGGAAAAGCTGAGAGCTCCTGTGCTTTCTGGCCTGCACACCCCGGTCGGCCTAGCCCTTGCGGGTGTGGGTCTGGTTTTTCATGCCCCTCTGATGGTGGAGGCCGGGTTTGTCTTAAGCGCTATGGCCTTGGGGATGACTTGTTTTTCGGGACGAGCTTTTTGGAAGGGTTTCAGAAACATCTTCAGCAAGCCCGGGCCCTCTGCTGCTGCAGAGTTGAACCCGCTGCTTCAATTTCAGGAACAATCAAGGTGGGTGTGGGCTTGCTCGAACCAGCATCCGGAGATAGGCAGCTACGTACACGAGTTCCGGGGACGGATCCACATTCTTCTCAATACTTCTCGTCGAGAGAAAAATGCCGCGACTTCTGTTTGGGTGAATTTTGAGAGTGCTGAGGTCTACGCAAGTGCCTTGGAGGCAGGAGAAGCAGGCATAGAAATTTGTTATGAGGAAGATAGGCTTACCTTGACAGCCGAGAGTGCAAGGCTACTCGAGGAACGCTGGGAGGCGCTTTCTTCTGCGCCGGAAATGGATTATCGGGGAGGCGAATCCCAGCGTGTAAAGTTTGAGAGGTCCCTGATTTTGGCCTTGGCCTGGATTGATCGGCCCCTGCAGACGGGGCAAAAAACTTCCCATGAGATTCTTCAAGAACAACTGGCTTCACTCGAACGGGCAGACCTTGAGCCTCAAGCCTTTCAGAAGGCCGTTCGGATTTTTGTGACACAATTTATTGCTTCACTGAACAAGCGCATCATTGAAAACGCGGCACCCTTGCAACGTTTCTTGAAGGCCCTGAGTGCCTCTCCCCCTCTGCGCCAGTCTCCCCTCCATCAAGATGCAGCGCTAAGCCTGATGAACCTTGCCTTCGATGATATGACCAAAACCTGGAATCAGGGTCTTACGGAAGAAGAAAAAACGGCCCTTCGTGAAACCTTCAGCGGGCTTGATCCCCAGCAAACAGAAAATCTGTTTTTAGGGCTCCTGGAGCATGTAGGTGAATATTATGAGAGCAACGTGATCTCCGATCTGCTGATTTCTTCCAGGTTGTGTGGAAACCCCTCGTTGTGGGCCGCTGCCCTTTTGAAGCAGTGGGGTAAAAACCAGAAGGCGCAAAGACTGCTGCAGAGGCTTATAGAACAGGCTACTCGCCAAAGAGAGGAGGATGCGCTCTTGTTTTTGTGTAGCCTGGTGACCCCTGAAAACGCCGCCCAATATCCCGAGGCCGTGGCAGAAATTCTGGAAAAAATAAATGACAGCAGAGATCCTTTCCTGCAAGCGCGAGTGGCAGAAAGCGCTGCCGGTGAAAAAGAAGCTCCCACGCCAGATGAAATGGCGGGAGTAAAAGCTTACTTAAGAACAAGAGCAAATCCTGCAGAGGCGCCAGCAGCCAGAGTTCGAGTGGAGACTTCCGAAGAAGCCGCTCGATTGGCACGAGAAGCCGAGGCTGCTGAGGCTGTTGAGGCACAGGCTGCCGAGCCTGTAGAAGCAAGCAGAAGTGCTGCGCCAGATCCAAAAAGAGGACGTAGCGGCCCAGCAAGTGGGAGGCTTACCACCACTTTCCTCGTGGCCGCAGGGGCTGGCGCCTTGGCGCTTTTTGCGCCCAGTTCGGCACAGGCCATGACGCTGGGTTTTGTATCCAACGTCAGTGCTGATTCGAGCGTGTGGAGCTGGGGCTTCACCGGCGCAATCGCTTTGGGCCTGGGTGTGCTGGGGATGGTTTTTGATCCACGCGCACGAGTGGCAAACGATAACGCAGTGCCCTTGTCCACCTTGGAAAAACTGGAAAGACTGAAGGCAAGAACCGATCTATTCGCCTTTAGGTCAGTCCGGGATATCGTGGTTAGACAACACGGTCAGCCCTTTAGCCTCGCGGAAACAGAAGCGCTTTATAAAGTGCTTACCCCCATGGCTCAAACGGCGGTTCAAGAAGGAGATTTGAACAGGCTCTTACAGCTGCTGCAGCTTTCGCTGAAAATTAACCAAGAAAGGCCACAGTATTTGGTGGGGAGAAATAACGATCTGAGAAGAAAGCTTTTTTTAGAAAAATTGGGGGTAGGGGAAAAATCTGGGGATTTTATAGAGCAAATGAGAGACGAAGAAGTGGTCTGGATTGGCAGTGCTGCCGCTCAAATTCTGAAGGGTGAATTTGTAAGCGCGCATGATCGCGTCCTGCAATATGCCAAGCTGGCTGCTCATCTGGCAATGAGCCCCGCTTTGTTGGAGGTCTTTGTCAGTAGAATTCTTCAATCTGCTGCCACCGTGGAAGAACGCTTAGAGGCCCTGGCAGTGTTGGGCTGCAATCCGCTACTTACTTTGGAACTGCGTCAAAGTTTAAGTGTTAGAGTGCAAAATCTTGTAGGGGTTTCAGGAGTAGCCCGCCAAAAAATATTGAAAGAGCTGCAACTTCGTCCCTCCCAACTCACTCAGGCCCGTGTTCATTTATATTTTCGCGATTCGAGCAAGGCCGATCCTCATCCCGAAATTACAGAAGCCGCTTTACGCCTTACAAAAGGAGAGAGAGTTGCTGAAGCGATTGATTTTGCGGAGGCTCGGCGAAACTTTAGTCGTACAGTAAGAAGTTCCATTGGCGCCGGCACACTCACTCTTTCCCAAGGCGAAGCAGACTCTTGGACGGTGCTTGCTGTGGAAGTCACAGAAGAGGAAGGGGGAGTTAAAAAAATCCTCACCCTGAGTCGTATGAGACAAAATGAATTACGATTAGAAACGGAAGAGATCAAGGTAGAAGGGGCCTTGATTGATTTAATGCCCTTGTATGCAGGCGCTGAGCTGAGGTTTGAGGCGTCCGACACGCGTCCTAGTTCTTCAAAAATGGGGGGGCTTCTCAGTAGGCTTGTCTCTTTGTTTACGGGGGGACTTCCTGGTTCAGGGGCTGGGCTGGCGGCCTTGGCCACTTGCAGCTCCGAGGCCAGTGCTCAGGTTAAGGCCGATCAAATGCAAGTGGGAGCGGCAGCTTTAATTCAAAATAATTCAGGATCTTTAGCGAGTGCCGGTGTGCTTCAAGCCCTGGCGGTGTTGGCAGTGGTTGCTGTAGGGGCATTTGTGGGGGGGGCTTGGTTACGATCCCCCCGGGCCCCCCTTGCTAAGGGGGGAGTGAGGGGGAGTGAATCCACGGGATCTCTCACTGAGCTTCGAGAGAAGGAGAGGAAAATACAGACAGATATTCAGCGCTACCACGAAAATCGCAACACTCACCAAATGGGTAAGTTGGTCTTAGCCATTGAAGACCTGTGGCAGGTGCATCACCGGGATGCGGATTACGATTTGATGAAACATTTTTTCAACCCGCTGCAACAATTGCTACGCACCCCCGGTAGCAATGGCTACGAAGTACCCAAAGGCGTTTTCCAGCGCCTGCTGCATCAGGTGGAAAGCCAGTTGAATATCCACAATGAGGCAAACCACGAGGTGCTGGAAGCCTATCAAGAAACCCGGGAAATGTTGGAGGTTTGGGCCTTGCGTGGGGCAAAAGCTTTGTCGGATAGCTCCTCCGATACTCTTGAAACCCAGGTGCCTCCTCCCCTCAGCTCCACCCCTCTCCCAAATTCACCTCGAAGATCTGCTGCACTGTCTAGCAGCCTTGGAATTGGAGCACTGAACACCGGCGCACTGATTGCGGCATCGGCGGCGGGTTTGTATGCCTTGTTGAATACGGGGGATGCCCTGGCCTTTGTCCCTGGCGCTATTCCTGCCACATCGTCCCTTTTGAGTTGGGGCCTTGGGCTCTTATCTTTGGTGGCAGCGCCTTTGGCGATGGCAGTGTTACGAGAAGAAAAAGGGGAGCGCTTAAAAGAGGAAGATCTTGCAGGCTTGCAATGGGATATTTCCTGGAGACAAGGAGAGGCCTTGGCTTATGCGAAGCGAGTGAATGAAGCGATAAAGGACCTCGTGGAACCTCTATCAAAATTAGGCTTAACTTCCGCACAACAGGCCTTTGTTCTGCGTAGAATTTCGGGATCTTCTGCTTTGCGAAATGATGCTTCGGGACCTGTGCCCGAGATTTATCAAAATCTCTTGGCCTTGTTGCAATTGATGAAGGGCCAAGGCTGGTCTGCTCAACAGATCGATGCCTTTTTCAGTTTTAATTGTTCACGTCGAACCGATATCCAAACTTTAGAACTGCTGAAAGACATGCAGCCATTGTTACAGCTTTGTCAGAACGCTCAATTCTCTGCAGAGCATCAAGCCAAATTGATTCGAGAGTTGCTTTCGAATTTTGGAGAGGGAACAGAATACAAGAGCAGCCTGAATGCGTTGTCGAAGGTGTTTGATGCCCTTCAAACAGCCGAATGGAAGCCTGAGCACCAGTTTCAATTGATGTATGACCTGCTCGATCGCAATTCTCCTGAACGAGTGATGGCCCTTTGCAAGCTTGTTCCGGGTGTGGTGTCAGAACTGGGTAAAGAAGGATGGAGTGCAGATCCGCAAGCCGAGGTCTTAAGGCACGTTCTTCTTTGTAGTGGAGGGAATGTTGTGGAGCCAGAAGCCTTTGCGCAAATTCCTTCCCTCGCAAAAAAAATGAGGGAGGCCGGCTGGAGTATTTCCAGGCAAGTGGGATTTCTCAAATATAGTGCTTGCAGCGTGGCCAATTTTAGAGCCGTGAATCAGGCGATCCAGGCTTTCGTTGCCGCGCAATGGAACCCGGATGATGCGGCAATATTCCTGACATGGCATCGTTCTCAAGAGATACTGAGTGTCTTGCCTGAATTGCTTCAAGAGATGACAGCGGCGGGCTGGGGCGCAGGGGGACAGGCTGAATTTTTATCAAAAGTTCATCGTCACGGACAAGTTTTTGGCAGACAGGTTGTGCCCTTGCTTCCAGAACTCTTCAGGGCTCTGCAACAGGGAGGATTTTCTGTACTCGATCAGCAAAAAATTTGTGCAGAAATTGTGTGGGGGAATAAAGAGGAAGAAGGGGTTCAAAATATCCAGGCTCTCACGGCTTTGCTCAAGACTTTTAAAGAGCAAGCCTGGAGCGCTGAAGAGGCAAGCCCCTTTATTCTCCGAGTGAGCCATATTGCAGGAGTGCAGGACAGAGACTTGAATACTCTGGCCTCTGCTTTGAAATTTTTGTCTCAGGCAGGCTGGAGTCAAAGTCAGCAACAGGTTTTTTTGGGTGCCTGTTTTGGAGAGTATAAAGGCGGGGCGGGGACGCTCGACTTTTTCTCGCAACTCCCTGCTGTACTTGAGGCTTTTCAAGTCAGGTCTTGGTCTGTGGCGCAGCAGCAAGCATTGCTCTTGTGTTGTGCCCAACAGTTTCAGAACGATTTTTATTTAAAAGCAGATTCTTTGCTTCAAGTGTTGTCCGCTTTAAAATCCGCGAAATGGGAAGATACCCAAGCATTTTCTTTCTTGCAGCAATTCATTCCCAACGCTGGGACCTCCGTGAATTCAGCCCTCACAGAATTTTTGCCGGCCTTGAAGGCCCTGCAGAGGCTGGAAATAGATCCCTTGCGTCAGGAGGCTTTTTTTGCACGCATTTCTAAACATGCGAGGCGTTCGGAAATCTATCTGCGCTTGGCTCATACCTTGGAAACAATGACAGGCAAGGCGGAAAAAATGTCGCAGCCTTGGGCCGCAGAGCGTGCCCTGGAATTTTTGGCCCAGATGGCGGAAGATCATCCCTTCGAAAATTTTGATTTGAGTGAACTCTACCGAGGTTTAGCGAATAGTGTGGAGGCCATGAGAAAAAGTAGATGGGAGGTGAAAGATCAAGACTCCTTTTTGACTCGAGTGACACAAGCCTCCAAATATCGAGTTGCCACTGTCTACCAAAATCTACCCACGCTTCTCTCTAGCCTGAGTGAGCAAAGTTGGAGCACGGCCGAGCAGCAACGCTTGATTTTAGGCCTTGCCGAGAAAACAAATTTTCAAACGGCGGTGAATTGGAATTTAGGGGCTCTGACCTTGGCTTTTAAGGAACAAGGCAGGAGCGTAGACGAGCAAATTGATTTGATCCTTAAACTCTCTGAATTGGCGGGAGACCATAGCGCTGAGCTTTATCATGAGCTGCACTATTTGCTGAAGGTGATGAACGACTATGGCTGGAATTTGAAACAGCAAGAAGATCTTTTGCTGAAGACCGTGGAGCGCAGCGGGCAGGCCTTTAGCCATTCTTATCAGTATTTACCCGTGGCCTTTGGGCTTTTAAAACAACGCGGGCTGAGTTCGCCGCAAATTTATGCGGTGGTGATGCAGGTGGCCGCAAAGGCAGAAAATGAAACGGCCCGAGCGCTTCGTCTGTATGATAAAATTTTGAGCTATTCGAGCGAAGCAAAGCAGCAAGAAAACATCCAGACTTTCTTGAAGATGCTCGATTGCCTGACCCACTATAACCGAAGAAGAATGCTGGATTTATTTTTGCAGCAGGATGCCTTGTTGAAACAGCTCGGCCCTGAATTTTTTGATGGGCAGCTTCAGCTTTATTATTACCTTTTAAAAACCTGGCCCAAGCTGAGCTTTAACCTCTTGGAAGGGATCTTCGAGGCCACTGAGAAAAAATTGATTTCCGCCGATTTATCGCAGGAACGGGCGCATATTCTGCATTTCATCGAACAGACGAATGGCTTTATTCCGACGCTTTACAGCATTTATCGAAGCGCGGGGGATGCCATCTTTGAAGAACTGCGCGGCAGTGTGAAGAAAATTTTAGAAGACGAATTTAGTCTGGAAGATGCCCTTCGCATTTTGAAAGAAAAAGGCAAACAGGGCGAAGAGTATCTGCTTTGTATGATTCAAATGGTGTCTCCTACCAGCGGGGCAAGTTTTGTACGACGCAGCGAACAGATTCAACTGATGCGGCAAATGCTGCAAGCAGGCGATTTGAGGGAACAGGTGCCTCAAGCCTGGAGAAAGCAAGTGGAACGTTTTACGATGCAGCAAGGTATTCGTACCTTACGACCCGGGCAAAGCTTAGATCAGGGAAAGATACAAAGCCTGTTGGCTTTGTTTAGAGGGGGAGAGGAAGGACAAAAAATCAAAATAGATAAAGTCGTAGAGGCCTTGCTGGCCTATATCGCTTCTCCTCGTGATCTCGAAATGCGCAAGCGTGCTTTAGAGATGTTGTGTCAGTATGCGGCGCAAGATCCGGCGATGCAGGAAAAAATTGCAGCAATTCAAGAGGACGAATATTTAACCCTGGCCTTGCTGGAACAACTTTTTACTGATCACGATGCCCTGCCACAAATTTTAAGTACTGCCTTAAAACAAATTCCAGACGAGGCTTTGCTGGGTAAGGGAGAACAAAAAGGTGTGATTGATCCTGCTCGTGTTCAGGGTTTGATCGGCCAACTTACCCGAATTTGGCAGAGCGATGGAATGGAAGAGACAAAAAAGATTGAGGCCATTCGCAACATGTTGCGAAATTTTCCTGCGACTGAAATCGAGAATAAAATTCTCAACGCCTCTTTGGATAATAATTTAAAAACCATGCTTCGGGCCTTGGTTTCTCAAGGAAGAGATTTGAATCGCCGCGAACTTGCCAATCAGCTTTTGCAGGGCCCCTTGGCGGCTATACAGAGTGAAAAAAATAAATTTGATTTAACCCAGACCACAAGCATTCCCCTGGCCTTGCGGGTAGTGAAGGGCCCCACTTATGGTTTGTCTGGACTCACTTCAGGCGTCTGTACTGCAGACGACGTGGCTTTGTGGCAGCGCCCTAATTATCGTTTAATGGCTTTGGTGGATGAATCGGTCAATAAGGCCGTGGGTTATCTGGATATGATGGAAGTGGAACGAGACGGAAAGAAATGTTTCATTTTGCTGGGCATGAATCCCTCAGTCGAATTTCTGAGCAGTGTGAATGGGCAAGAATTGTATCGCCAGCTGATTTCGAAGGTGATCGCCTTTGCCAAAACAGAAAATTACGATGTCATCTACATGCCCACTAATCCAAATATTCACAGCAATCGGAGTGATATTTCCTCTGCCATCAAGAAAGCAAATTATCCGACGCGGGATATTGCGCAGGTGGATTGGAATACCAAGCCTCCCAATCCCTTCACTTCCGTCTACGAAGTCTGGCGCCGACCGAACTCCAGCGGGCCTCAGGGCGGCTCAAGTGGTCCTTCGAATGGAGGAGACCCTCGCATTATTGCCGAAGGTCCGGGTGGACAGTTGCCCTTGCAGGGTCATCCTCCGATTCAGGCGCAAGCAGAGCCAGCGCCGCAAATAAATGCCGCTTTCAATCAAGCGCATCCTCGCCTCGGCGAAACGGATCTGGCCGCCGAGACTGCGCCCGTACGTGCTGAAAAAACCCCTCCTCCCGCAGGGGCCTTGGGCCTAATCCTCGCCAGCGCTGCAACAGCGGCCGGCATTTTGATGCAGGGGTCGGAGGCGAGTGCGCAGAATATTCCTTCAAATTTAGCTCACAGTGCTTTGATCCTAGATGCCCAGCAATCTCCTCTCTCCAATATACCCCTCTGGACCTGGGTGATCCTTGGTGTGTCGGTTTTTGCGGGGATTGTCTTATCGGGTAGAAAAGATCGTGCCTACCAACAGCGCAAACGGACGCGGAATATAAAATTGGATCTCCTGGTTTCCGTCCTTTCAGCGGCGCTGCGGGTGGCGGAGGCAAAGTCGGAGACGGGAAGCCTCTCCGACGAGGAACGTTCCCGCATTGCCACGCAAATTTTAGATCAGCACAATGTTGAAGGTCTGCGGGCTGAAATCAGCAGGGAAGGGGAGCAAGTTCAACCTAGCAATATTCGTCAGGGCTTAGAGCAAAGCTCAAATCGAAATCGCAGCATCATCGAGTTGATCAGCAACAGTTTGGATGCCGGCAGCAAGCAGGTGAAAGTGCAGGTGCAAAACGGGCGTTATGTGGTGGAGGATGAAGGCAGCGGAATTCCAAAATCGGTGCTGGCCACCATTCTCCCTATCCCCGGGGCTTCCACTAAAAGAGAAGGACGTGATATTGGGCGCTTTGGAATTGGATTTTATACGGTGCTCAGTCATCTTAAATCTCCGCAAGACCGCGTCATCCTTCAAACGGGTAATGGGCATGAATCTTATCAAGTTGAATTTTTTGTGAATGAAGAAGGTGAACTTTGTTTTTATTCCGAAAAGAGGGAAGCTTCTTTATTCGGAAAAGTGAGAAAAGGGACGCGCATTGAGGTGATCAGTAGCGAGTTGAATGTCGAGGCCTTGCAGCATGAGGCCGAAGAATATTTGCGATGGGTGGATGGCAGCGAAAAGAGTATTTTTATTAATGAGCGCAAGATTAATGATTGTGAGTTTAGTGAGCTGGCGAGTGTGGAGTATGCGTTGGGTGGGGAGGGGCGGTTGATGAGGACTTCTCATACCTCACCCCAACCCTCTCCTACCTTAGGAGAGGGGGTAAGAGGGGAGGGGATCTCTTCAATACCCTCTCCTAAGGTAGGAGAGGGCAGGGTGAGGTATGAAAACCCTCGAATCATCCTCCGCATCGGCGGAGTCAGCATCGAAGACTATGAAATCTTGGGCAGCCACGCGGGTCACGATTTGGTCCTCGATCTTCCCGTCAAAACTCCCCTCACGTTACAGCGCGATCGTATTGATCCCGATGAGCATTTCGCGTCGATGTTTGAACAACTGGTGGCCAAAATTGGCGACCTGCAGACCTTGAACAGTCTGGCTCCCCTGGCGGATGCCCTCAATCAGAGGTCTCCCAATCAAAATTTTACAGGCGTACTCTCCGCCCGCTTTTGGGCTTTAGCGGCGCAAACTCCAGGTACCCGGTTCTTGCCCGCCACCCCGCGCCTGACGCAGCATCTGCAGCAAAATGAAAATGATATTTTGGTGCACCCCAGCTTGTGGAGTGAAGCACAATGGAAAAGATTTAATGGCCCCGAGGAATTGGCCACGGTGACTTACAAAAGCCCCACCCATGCCGTTCAAACGCTGCCTGTGGTGCTGCTAAAAGGTCTGAAGCAACCCCTGGTTCTGGATGCCCAGGCAGGAGTGCTGGCCCTCGATGCCGATCTGTATGCCAGCCGAATTCGGTCTCTTATTTGGCCCATCATTTTTAGTATTAAAGATTTGGAGTGCCAGGGCGATTGGGGAAAGAAGTTGCAGCAAGCGGCTGTGCAGGCGTCAAACCCCTCCTCAGCTCCCCTTGAGCTCAAGGGGAGGGATGGGGAGGGAGTAGGAACAACTGCGTCAATTGTCCATAACTCCCCTCAATCCCCTCTTAGCTTAAGAGGGGAAGGGGCAAGGCATAAATCCAGTGCGGCCTACTATGACAAATTAATGCAAATGGGCGTGCAGTTGGAGCAGGCGTTTACCCCACATAGTTTGGTATCTGGGCGTTTCTATGACACTCCTCAGGGGCATATTCGGTTGATATACGACAGTAATACCTTCTCTTTTTATTTGGCGGATGTCTCTGGGAGGCACTTGACCCCAGTCTATAAAGGAATGCAGCGTGAGTTTCCCAGTAAAGGACTATCTGGAATGATGGAGTATTCCCCGATTCGCATCCGGGAGCTTTATGGGCAAAAGGTGGTTTGTATTCTTGATAATGCCCATCGCATTTGCGCGCTTTTAGATCTGAATACCTTTCAACCCATTCTGCAGTTGGATGCCGAGTCTGAATTTCCTTTTTATGAAGAGGGGCAGTGGTACAAGTTGAGGAGTTGTTCGGAGCTTTTACGTTATAACCGACCAGATGATAGGCGCATGAACTATAATTATTTTAGACATCAAAGCGGCCGCTATGCGGTGTTTGATTCTAAAGGTAAAGAATTGAGACAATTTCATTTGAGCCTTTTTTTCTTATGCCAGGATAGACTTCTGATATGGGATGAAGATTCCTCCCGGTTTTGTACTCCCTTAGGTAAAATTACTCATGAAACAGAATATAAATCGGCAGATCTTTCAGTGGCCTTTGTAGGTTTTCAAGACAATCTCCCCCTTCCGCGGGTTACCAGCCGGTTTTCTCTGTATAATTTTAATTCGAAGTATGGTTTGAAAATGCATGAAACCCTGGATCTAGATCCAGAAGGAGCTACTCTTCTCAATCCGGATTTCGGTTCTCATGTTGTTGCCGAACGCTGGCGTTGTAACCCTTTCGTTTATTATTATGATAGTAAGAGTTGCAAACCAGACTTCTCGTTGACGAGGCATCAAGTTTACAACAGGTGTGGCGAATTGAGCTTATCCTTTGAAATGCCCGGTGACCTCAAAAGCGGTGGAGATGCCTTTGAAGGGGAGGATTTTATTGCCTGTTTTAGAGACTCCAAAGAAGGGACCTATTTTGTAAATAAATATTCAGCGGATGGTACATCAACGCGTATTTTGGGCCCCAAGCCAGATAAGATAAGTCTAGAAAGGCTTGGAGGGCAAGTGTTGCTTGTGACAGAGATTAAAGGGGTTAAATGTTTTTATGATACTTTAGGCACTGAGCTGTTTCGTGCCTCTGCAGATAGCGAGGTGGAAGATACCGCTATTGGCCCGGTATTCCTAAAAGATGCAGCTGAGGCCTGCCCAGTCTGTTTCATCGATACTCAAAAATATATTTCTGCTAGTTCTTCTGCTGTTCATATTTACGCACACCCCAACGATTTTGGCCAAGTGCTCTTGACAGTCGATCAACGTTCTCTCTTATCCTTCGAAACCCTGGCCCGCTTAATAGACGACCCCGTCTGCATGGCACGCTTCGAGGCCTTGAAGGCCCAAGGGGGTGCAGCCCTGGCTTCTCAGGCGATTCCCCTTTTAACCGAAATGAGCGAAGCGGCTTGGGCGGCGGTAATGGCGCACCCTCAGCGTACGGAGTTGATTGGCCTCTTGGGCCAATCGCCTTTTGCACGGCGCTTCTTTGAGAGATTTTATCGCAGTTATCCCTACGCCCAAATCAAGGCGGCTTTAGAACTGGTTTATACAATTGCGCCACAAATTGCGGCGGGACTCAGCGAAGAACATTTGAGCATGCGTCTGGAAAATCTCTTGAAGTGCAAGGTGAATCTCAGCAAGGTGTTGGAGGCCTTAAATCAGCCTACACCCGGGAAACTTGCCCTGGCGGTGACACAGTATTTTGCGAGAAGGGATTTTGAGAGCCTGCAGGTGAGGGCAGAAGGCGAGACCGCAAGTGGACAAGAAGTCCGATCCTCTCTCGAGCAGGTGTTGGCGGCCTTGTATAAAGAAAAAAATCCAAGGGCCCTTCCTGCTGCAGCGACGGTAGCCGCAAGCCCGCGTGCGAGTGCGCAGATTCGAAGTGAGATTAATCTGGCGCGCAATGTAGGCATTGGCGGGCGCCAATTTCAGGATTTTCATTTGTGGATGCAGGTGGCCATTGCGAAGGCTGCGGCCCAGGCCGATAAAACCATACAGATCAATCAGCATCTGAATGCCCAGGGGCATTTGGTATACACACTCAATTTTGCGGGGGCCTTGAGCGAGCAGGAAATTGTAGCGGCACTTTCGCCGCAGTCCAATAGCCCCTTGAAAGCGGCACTGTATGCGGCTTTGCAGGGTGGGGAGAGTGTGAGGATTTCTACCTCACCCCTTCATACCTCACCCCAACCCTCTCCTACCTTAGGAGAGGGAGTAAGAGGGGAGGGATCTCCACCCTCTCCTAGAGTAGGAGAGGGCCGGGGAGAGGTAGATACACTCGTCCTTCACCTCTCCAAAGACCCCACAGGCGCCATTCAGATTCGTTACGAAAGGCAGAGTGCAAGTGCAGCCGTGGAGATCCCGACAACAACTATCGAAGTTTCCCGCCGCTGTGATTTTGCCCCTTTTGATGCCGCCTTGTTTGAAGTGGAGGCCACGCAGCTGGCTCAGTATGTAGATCCAGAGCGGGTGCAGATCCAGCTCGCGGGGCAGGCCTTGAATACGGAGCGTATGACGGTGAGGGCGAGTGCCACCCTCACCCTACCGAAAATGCTCTCGCATTTTCCCCGTCAAGGGAGAGGGGAAGTAAAGAAGGGAAAAGAAGAGGCCCAAGTAGAAGTAGTCGACAGTATTGAAAACGTGTGGATGTTGGGGGATATGATCTTGGGCGAGATTCCCAAGGAAGTGTGGCAGGCCATCCCGCAAGAGATTCGAAATCTGGTTTCCAATCATCCGGTTTGTATTCGTTTGCAATCGGAACATCTGCGTACAACGCCCTCGGGTTATGATTTGGCCGACCGTGAGCAGGTGCTTGCGGAACTGAAGAAGGCCTTGCCCGCCTTGCTCATCAAAACTTTTTTACATCGCGTCAAAAGCCCCGATCAAGTGGAAGATCTCACTCAAATCCCGAAAGAATATTTCAGCGAGGCCTATCGTCTGGCGAGCAGTGAAACTTTGGGAGAGCAAGTGGAAAGAGATGCGGCAGCCATTAATGCCGGTCGTTATCAAGATGTGGCCGACTATGGGCGTTATGCCAATAGGCGGGAGTTGTTGAAGTTACTGACTTTGCTGGAGTATGTGCCAGCGCCAGAGGGAATACCCCTCACCCTAACCCTCTCCCCCAAGGGGAGAGGGGAAGACTCCCTCCCCCCTGGAGGGGGAGGGTTGGGGAGAGGGGGATCCCGGGCTTCTCACCCAGACCACCTCTCCTTTCGCGACATCTACAAAATTTATCACCTAGCCATAGGCGGTAATCTGCTAGCCCAAGAGCTTATCCGGGCTTTGAGAGAATCTCCCTATCTCTCCGAAGAAATCAAGGTTCGTCTCAATTATGAAGATGCCCTTTTGCAACACGAACGCCAGGTGCACGAGGAAATTGCTGCGCGCGTTGCCAGAAGAAAAGAGGCACAAGAAGCCGCTCCGCCTGTCTCGCATCTATTGGATTTGCAAGGTCTGGAAGACAGACCAGGATACTATGCTCATCCAGAAATTCCAAACCGCCAAGCCCAGGATTATTTAGGCGTGTGTGAAAAATTGTTGGGGTCTTTGTACTCGGCTTTAAATCGTGGACAAGGGGTAAGGGTGGGGCTGAGTAGCAAGAGAGAAGATAGCGTCAAGTATGCCTGGCATGCTGAGGATTCTTCTACTTATCATTTCTATCGAGGCCTCAATTATTCTCTTAGCCGCGATGTAGAGCGGTGGCAGCGGATTCGAGAGTGTACAAATGAAGCAGAGCGCAAGGCCCTTATTCACGAATTTGTCCTGAAAACGGTCGAAGAATTGACGCATGAATTGAACCATGTGGTGAACGATCATCCTCAATGTGAAGACTACACGCATGACGCAAAATTTTATAACGACCAGGTGGTACTCATCGCCCGGCTTGCCCTGCAAATTGACTCGGCGGAACAACTGGTAGAAGAATATCTGGATTCGTCTCCGCGTTTAGACACCACTCCTGCAAGGTCTGGGGCTGCAGCTTCAGGTTCTTCCCCCACCCGGGCAGGGGCCTTATTTCTCGCCAGCGCAGCCGGTCTGACGGCCTTGGCTACTCATACGTCTTCAGCCAGTGCCCAAACCATCCCCTCAAATTTGAGTCACGGAGCTCAGTGGCTGGTGGCGCAGCAGCTGTCGGGGTCTCAGTTTGATATCAGCACTTTTCTTAAAGCCGGTTTGGTCATCATTGTGCTGGGTTTGCTGGCGAGTGCAGCGGCTGCGGCTCAGGCCTTGTCTCGGGATCAAAAAAGAAGAGAACTACAGGAAAAAATTGATCGTGTGGCGAGGAACATCAGTGACACTCGGGGGAAACTAAAAATCTATCAAGCTCAGGTTGAAGAGGTAGACTCGAACTGGCTCGAGTATGTTAAAAATTGTGTTCTTGAGAATAGAAAATTAAATCTAAAGGATGGGATAGCTTATTGCGCGTTGCGAGCAGAAAAATTTCAGGAGCGGCTGAGAATTCAGCTGCAATATGAAACGGTTTTAAAATTATTTTTGGAGCACAAACTTTCGGGTGAAAGTGGGCCTGTTTCGCCTTTGTTAAGGCAGTTCAATCAAGCTGCAAAAGAGGTCCAGAAGATTGTCGCCACAAAAAACCGCGAGCAAATTCTGGCGGCTATTCGTGAACAGCGCAGCCTGGCGCTACGGGCTTTCTGGCAACGAGGAATTTCCAAACAGACACGAGATGCAGGGGCGTGTGTGCACCGTTTTAAGGCCGATCAACTTCAGGAATATGCAATTCAACAAAATTGGCTTCAGTCCACTCATAAAGGTACAGGGGATCAAGGTGCAGGAGCTGAAGTGCTGGAGTTGTGGAATGGTGAACAAGTGGCCTTCGAGGTAGAGCTGGGCAGGAAAGAGGGTAGTCAAAGTCAAAATGGGGCCATCGCTAAAACCTTTATCGGGCATCATGCCAAGAAAAAAACTAACGATGATCGAGCCTTCGTGCTGGATGCCAGCAGTGGGGTGATTGACGGCATGGGGGGGCATCAGCATCCCGAAGAAACGGCCGCTCGAGCGGAATTTTTCTTAACGCATTGGATAGACGAAGGTTATTCGGAAGAAGTTGCCCTGGCCCTAACGCAAGAGGCGATTTTGGCCTTTGGTTTGGAAAAACAATCTTTTCCACCTCCGAGTGCCGTTGCCCTGCTGACAAGGATAGAAGAGACCGCGCCAGATTTATACCAGGTGAATTCTTATTCGATGGGCGATGCCATTCATTTTATTTTTCGACCGGATGCCGGCCTGCCCCAAGGCTATGAACTGCTTCATGCCGATGAAGGCCAGGGGGAAGAAAATTGTCCCGATCAATACCTGGGGCAGGGTTTTGGGGCCATTGAAGTAAAGGCTGTGAAAAAAACAGTTCCGAATGTTCCCGCCGGGGCCTTCTCGGTTATTGCCTCGGATGGCTTGGCCAAGGTCTTTCAGCGTAAAGATTTCAAAACAGGAGAATTGAAAATTGATTTTCATGAAATGGCGCAGGTCATTGTACAAAGCGGGGCTCAAAATGAGGAAGAAGCCATGGAAGCCTTGTGGAACGAGGCCTTGCTGCGTATGTATCTGGCCAACTTCGTTCAAAAAAACCGCGATACTTATCGTTTGGATTTTAGTCGTGAGGCTTATGAAAGGCATTTTGCTAGGGCAAATCCAGGCAAAAAAGCTCCCAACAGCCCCTGGTCTTATGAGGGACATCGAATAGATGGTAGTGGCAATGTGTGGACGGCAGATAATCGCTGGGTAGCTCACTGGGGAAGAGATAATATTAGTATGGTGGTGAGAAAGGTGGGTGAGGTCCAAGAAACTAAGGGGCCTAGTACCAGAAAGGTTTTGCCGGGGGCTCTGAGTACGGTGCTTGTTAGTCTTGGAGTTTTGAGTCTGATTCCCAGGATCAGCGAAGCGCGGCCTTTCTTGGCGAATTCAATTGCTTCACAGGGAGAGATGTTTTGGTTTTCGAGCTTAGCCTGCTTCTTGCCTCTCGCCCTGGTTTTTGGAGGCTTGGCTTTTAGTTTCAGATCTCGATTTGCTGCTGCCTCTGAAAAAATGGGAGTGCAGGAAATGGCGGAGCGGAACTATTTAGATGCCAGCGCCTTCATTCGCCACTTGGAAAATGAGCCAGAACTTTTGAACTATTTTTCGGAAGAAGAAAAAAGAGCCTTGGCCTTCTTGAAGGGAATAAAAGAAGAGCAATTTGTAAAAGCCTTGTCGCATTTTAGAAATTCGGAAACCCCTTTTCGGGACCTGGCTCAAAAAACCTATGAGGCTTATCTTTCACTGCTTCAACAACTGCAAGAGAGACTACAAGAAAGAATTTCAAAAAAAATTGGCCCTAAAAAAAGTGTTTATAAAAACAGCTTGATGCCGCTGGTAGATCGCCTGCGTTCTTATCCACAAGAAAGTCAGCGCATTTCACGTCGTTTTGTGCAGGATCATGCACCGGCTCACCGACTGTTGTTGCAAGAGTTGCAAGGGATTCAATCTCGAGAACCTCATATTCTTAAATTGGAAGACCGTCTGAAAGATGCGGATAGCCTGTTTGAAAAATTTGTTCGACGGGGAGTGACTCATTCGGATGCCCTGTGCGATGTGGCGGGTCTTCGGGTGGTGATTGATAAGGCGGAGCATTTGGCAGAAGTTCTTGAAAATTTACAGAGAGAGTTGGCTCTAAAGAAAATTGAGGTACGTGATTTTTATCACAACGATGGTGCGATTGAGGTGGAAGAATTCATTGAGGCAGAAGAAAGAATAGAAACGAAAAAAGATTTGGAAGTGCACGAAAAACCCAGTGGCTATCGGGCGTATCATGTGACCTTTGCCGTGAAAGTAGGGGATAAATTTCTACCCGTTGAGTTGCAAGTGATGTCTGAAGCACAAGCAAATTGGAAAAACATTGACGATGAAGCTTACAAAGAAAAATTGAAAGTGCCCGAAGAAATACGTCTGGAGCGCAAGCGCTATTTTAAGCAGGTTTCGGATTGTCTTTATCAATTAGAAATGAATGAAAAACTGGAAGAAGCCTCGCGGCCGAGTGCCGCAGCTTTGATCGAGAGAATTCGAAATTCAGATTTGATTCAAGCAGATCAGGATTATTTGTTGTCACAAATCTTACGCATGAAAACCCTGTTTGAAGACTTTGAGCGCAAAAAGAAGTTGCTGAGCGTGGGTGGTGAAAAAAGCAGAATTTTTTACGGGAATAATGAAAATTATTGACTCAGCTTACGCGATTTTCAGCTTTGTCATCCCCGGATGCATCGGGGGATCTAGTTGACACCCACGGGATTCCTGCCGGAGTTTACCCCGGACTCCGATCCGGGGCAGGAATGACATAGTGTCTGATTGATAAGTATCTCGCATTAATTAATTGCCCCATTCCTCTTCCAAAAAATCTTTCCAGGCTACAATTCTGATTTTCCCCAGGCTATAACTTTTAGGTGCCTGACATACTAGTAGCAGTTGGGCTTCAGGAAACTTTTCTCCAAAATTTTTCAAACCTCTCAAATCTCCTCCTTGCAGTTCTGAATGGGATTTAATTTCAATGGCTCTGAGACTTCCTGGTTTTTCTTCGATTAAATCGATTTCTACTCCACTATGAGTGCGGTAAAAACCAACACGATGTTCTGTTCCTTTGTAATGATGTAAAGCCTTGAATTGTAGCAACAGAAAGTGTTCAAAATAATGACCAAACAAAGGGCTTTTCTCGGCTAATTGTCCTCCCAAATGTTGAGTAAGGGCGCTCACAATGCCTGTGTCAAAAAAATAAAATTTTCCGTGAGTCACCAATTCTTTTCGAGAAAGATGGTGGCCCCAGGAAGGCAGAAAGAATCCGAGGAGGGTCTGTTCTAAAATTTCATAATAATTTGCCACTGTTTTTCGAGGCACTTGTGCTTCGCTCGAAATGGTAGAAAAGTTCGTAAGTTCTCCATTGCAACGGGCCGCGGCTTCTAAAAAACGGTGGAAACTGTCCAATCTTCGCACGGCAGCTTCGGCCTGGATTTCTTCTTTTAAATAGCTGCTTACATAGGCACTGAGGTACTCTTTTTTTTCCTGGGGAGTTAAAGAGATAGAAAGAGGAAGCGAACCAAACTGCAGTTGGGAAAGAAGAGAAAAATCCTCCCCCAATTCAAGAGGAGTCAGGGGAAATAGTTTTCTTTCCCAAGCCCTGCCTGCCAATAAATTTGCCCCACTACGTTTCAGCTTTCGGGCACTGGATCCCGAAAGAATGAAGCGAACTTGTTTTGGGTGACTTTCGATGAAGGAGTGCACTTCATCCAAAAGAAGAGGAACTTTCTGAACTTCGTCTACATGCACCTGCAATGGGAAATGGGGATTCTTTTTAAGATGCTCTTCAACTTCCAAACGAAATTGATGGGGCTTGCTATGTAAGCGTAAATAATCTTCCGATTTAAGAAAATCATAGATTAAAAAAGGGAAGTTTTGAGTTTTTAGGTATTTTTGAATCAGGGTACTTTTGCCAGTCCCCCTGGCTCCGAAGAGGAAAAAGCTTTGATAAGGAGGGATGTCTTCTATTTTTAGTAATCTTGGGTACATGGTTGCCATTTTTGATTCAAAAACGGCAACTGTAAAGCCAAAATTATGATTTCTTCCATTTTGTCCCACGGGACTTCCGTTGGTCGTCATCCCGTTGAAGAACGGGATCTCCACGGATGCAATTGGATTTCCTCTCCCCGGGAGATGGGTATCTACACAAGTGTTCTGATATAGATCTGGACTTGATTTGGAAGCTCCCTCCCCCCAGGAGGGGGAGGGTTGGGAGAGGGGGCTTCATATCGCGTGAGTGATAAGTTCATTCTGCTTCCCCCAGCAGATATTGAAAATCCTCTTGCGACAGGCGGGAGCCTGAGCCGTTCATTTCTTCTTCTCTTTCCAGATTCAGGGCATCCGTTTGAACCCCGCCAAACAGGGCCTCAAAGCGGGAGCGTTTTCTCTCTTTTAGAATTTCAATTTTTTCTTCCACCGAATCTTTCATCAAATAGCGATAGATCTGCACCTTCTTGGTCTGGCCAATCCGGTGGGCGCGGTCGCTAGCCTGGTTTTCGACGGCAGGGTTCCACCAGGGTTCGATGTGAAACACATAGCTGGCCTTGGTGAGGTTCAAGCCCACGCCACCGGTTTTGAGCGTCATCAGCATGACGGTCCCGCCTTCAAACTGGTTGAAGGCCGCGAGTTGCGTTTCACGCTGAATGCGAGTGGTTCCCCCCTGAATGGCAAAGGCCGGCAGTTTGCGGGAGTTCAGCTCAAAAAGAATTCTTTCGTAGGTGGAAAGAAATTGGGTAAACACCAAGGCGCTTTCACCCGACTCGACGATTTCTTCCAACGAGTTCTCTTCTTTATCGGGCAGATCTTTCAAAATTTCAGATTTATTTCGACGCAGCAGCAGGGGTTTGGTTTTTTGTTTCAGGGCCTGAACGTGCTCGTAGGCAATGGAAGGCGGATTCACATAAATTTTTCTGAAGTCTTCGTAGTCTCCCAAGGCCCCGGGCACCACCAGATCCAGCAAAGAATAAAATTCTCCCAGATGATTTTCCAGGTGAGTTCCGGTGAGACACAGCTTGAAGCGGGCTGGCAGCTGACGGCAGCTGGAAGTGCGTTTGGCGGCGATGTTCTTCAGATTCTGGGCTTCGTCATAAAGGTGGATGTTCCACAAAAACTGCTGGAAAAATTCGATGTGCTCCATGAACAAGCCAGGACAGGGATGGAACAACGAATGGGAAAGGGTTTTGAATTCAGTTTTCGGTAAAGGGTAGTCAAAAAACCGTTTCCATTCACGGTCAGCCTGTCTTTTAAAATTCGGGCAGAGGCGTTTTTCGAATTGTAAGTAAATCCTTCCGCCTCATTGATCATGGCGATCAACTTTTTTTCAAAAGAATGGATACTCTCCGCAGCATGATAGAAAAGCAGCTGGCTTGTGCAGGCTTCCAGAAAAAGATTGTAATCCAGGCCCAGCCATTGCCCTTTTTTCTTGGATGAAGCTTGAAAAGAAATTTCTCCTTTTCCAAAATCCAGAATTTTCAAAAATTTTAGTAATTTTTGAAGTGGTACACAGCAGCACTCCCACCCAGTCGGGAGAGGCTTTGGAAATAGAAAAAAGATTGTTGAGATTCATGCGATTTTCCTGATTTTTTGCCGATTCGATTAAGGTCAAATGCAGGCGGAATGGGCTGCGTATACCCATTGCTCGCAAAAACACAAGGAGCTTTTGTGCGGTGTCTTTTAATTTTTTAATTACTGCCCGAGTAAAGTCTATTCAAACAAATCTTCCAAAAGTAGGACTTTAGAAAAATATCCGCTCTCTGCCAAATCTTTCGTCATTCCCATGGTCGTAATCAATACTTTCTCTATGCGTTTGGAGGTTTTTCCCAAAATAGCCACTTTGCGCTCAATTTCTGGGATTATTCCCTTTCCTACCAGGCCTTCCTGATATTTGATTTCACAGAGGGTGATGACAGGATCGTGTCGCACGAACATTAAATCTATTTGCACTCCCTCGCGAACGTTGTCTGCTTTTCTAAAGTAGGGGCCACTATTCTGAATTAAAGGTTCAATACCCAACGCCCTTGCAATAAAGGGAACATGTTTCAGACATAAGCGTTCGAAGGCAAGTGCAGCCCATGCCATATGAGTGCGAGACCGAAGCAGATCCAAGCCCCATTGTAAATGGGTGTTGTCACGAATTTTACGCAAGTTTGGATGAATGAATTTAAAAAAGAAAAAAAGGTATTCATCTTCTAAGCGGTAACGCAAAAGCTTGCTATCGTCTGATTTATCCCAGGGAATAATGCTTTTCACAAATCCGGCAGATTCCAGATTGTCCATATAATCTGAAACTCCTCCACCCCCCGAAATATCAAGATCTGCGACTAGTTCAGGAATTTTGAGATCCCTGTTTTTGGCAAGTGTCAGGATGATTTTTTTATAGATTTTTTCTTCCAGAAAAACATCTTTGAAGAGGCGATCGAATTCTTCCACAAAATAACCATCTTTACAGAAAGAAAGCTGGGCAATGCTTTGCGGGAGAGGCTTTGTTTTTGGAAAGCGTTGAAGATAGGCGGGAATACCTCCACAAGTCATATAGAGATTGCAAATTTCTCGAAGCGAAAAGGAGGTTCCAAAAAATTGTTGAACTTCAGGCACAGACAGGGGTTTCAAACAGATTTCCAAAGAAATACGACCGTAGAGGGCCGAAGCACGCAGCACTTTGTGAATCATAAAAGAAGCAATTGACCCGCACAATACCAGACTAAAATGAGCCTTGTCTTGCCAAAGATTATCCCAGGCCCATTTCAGGGCAGAAATCAATTCTTGCTGACGATTGGCCATGTAGGGAAGCTCATCCAGAAAAAGTGCAAGTCGATGTTGTTTTTTTGCCATGGCTTCATCGAGTATTTTGAAGAAGGCTATCCAATCGTTGCAATTAACCGAAGTGTAAAGGGGGTTGGCCGTGAGCTGCGAGAGCTGAGCGAGTAAAGCCCGAATTTGTTTCAACTTGGGTTCAGCTTCCAGCCCATCAAAACGCCACAAAGACTTGTCTGTATAAAATTCTGTAATCAGGCGTGTCTTTCCAACGCGTCGTCTTCCATACATCACCACCAAGCTGGCCGAAGGCTTCTCATACTCTTCTTTCAGAAGGGTCATTTCATGTTTTCTTCCAAAAAATTGTTTTTTAGTGTTCAAAAGAATCCTCCTATAGTTGGTGTTTATAGGCATTATAGGAGGATTAAGTAAATAAAAGAATCCTCCTATAACATGATTTTGTTTGTTCTCCACCCTCTCTCTCGACGGGCATAGGTATCTACACATCTTTTGGTATTGCCCCCTCTTAAGCTAAGAGGGGGTTGGGGGAGTTATGGAAAACCGTGCAAATTATAGTATTTTTGAGTTCAGCAAGATCTTCCATAACCCCTCCTAACCTCCCCTTAGCTTAAGGGGAGGAACAGCAGAGTCAATAAAATCCATAGTTTGCTGAGATGTGTAGATACCTATGCCCCCGGAGGGAGAGGGAGTTCGGACTCGAATATCGCGTAAGGTGAGTGCATCAGTAAAAAAACACAAAAGATGCATTTAATTACTGGGGGTAGTTTTTTTTGATAAGGCGAGAAGTTTCTTGATTTCTATTTTTTTCCCTTTGCCTTCTTCTTTTCTAAAGTCAATCGCTTCTTGTTTAAAAATATTATTT
>JADFYH010000016.1 GCA_015233135.1 Deltaproteobacteria bacterium | reverse complement strand
GAACTGGCTGAATCTCAGACGCAGCTTTTTCAAACCGCCAAGTTGGCAACATTGGGCGAGATGTCTACCGGCATGGCTCACGAAATGAATCAGCCGATGGCGGGGATTTCTCTGGCTGTGACGACGATCAAAAAGCTCAAGGAAAAAAATCGTCTGACCGATGAAGAACTTGCCAGTGCACTCAAGGATATCGAAAATTCTGTCACCCGTTGCACTAAGATTATCCGCCATGTGCGTGCCTTTGCGCGACAGGAGGCCCTCAAATTCACGGAAGTTGATGTGAACGAAACAGTGTCCTCTGCCCTCATGCTTCTGGCAGAGCAGCTCAAACTTCGGGGAATTGAAGTGACCCAGTCTCTCGCTTCTACCTTACCCAAAATCCAAGGGGAACCTTACCAACTGGAGCAGGTTTGGATCAACATGATCTCCAATGCCCGCGATGCCCTCGAAGAGAGGGAGACAGAGAGCAAGGCCAACAACGAGACGAACTACCACATGCAACTCTCGCTCAGTACCCAACTCGAAGGGGAGAGGATTGTGGTTGAAATAACCGACAACGGAATCGGGATGACTGAAGAGGTGAAGAAAAAAGTTTTCGAACCCTTCTTTACGACCAAGCCCGTCGGCAAAGGGACGGGCCTGGGGATGTCGATTGTGTACGGCATTCTGGAATCTCATCAGGCAAAAACCGAAATCAAAAGTGAACTTAAAAAAGGGACAAGCATGGCGGTGAGCTTGAGGCTTGGATAAGGTAAATGAACTCAGTCATTGTCTTTGATAGTTACGGTTTTTTTATTTGTTAAGTACAATTTTGAACTGTACAATATTTTCTTAGTTTTAAACTTTTATGACAGCTTCCAGGGAGGGCATACGTCATGACGGCTAATACCAAAGTACTGCTAATCGATAATAACAAAAACTTTCTCCAGGAGTTCGAGGGGGAATTGTCCACCACCTATAGCCTGGAGTCTTGTTTTTCTGCCAAAGACGCCCTGGCCAAGTTCAGGAAATTCGCGCCGAACGTGGTTGTGCTGGATGCGAACATTCCGGACATGTCCTTTGCAAAGCTCTTGAATCTATTTCGGGAGACCGACAAGAACGTCATCCGTATTGTAACCTCGGAAGATTTTGGCAAGATGGACGAGATTTTCGATGCCATCAATCAGGCAGAGGCCCATCATTATCTTAGAAAACCGCTGAATTACCAGGAACTCAAACGACTCATTGACAGCAAAGTGGCAGATTATCACGCCGTCAAGGCGATGAAGGCGAGCAGCGAAGGGGCAGGGGATGTGGGCGGAGCCTATGACAAGATGAAAAATATTCTCGGTCGGGTGAAGGAGGCCGAGCAACTGAAGGCGCAATCTCTGGCCCAACTGGAAAAGACAAAGCAGCTAGAGAACGAGAGCATCGTCAAAATGAGGGAAGCACACGAAGAGGCCCTCAGGGCAAAGCGTCAATTCGAGGCGGCGCAAGAAGAGGCTCTCAGGTCGAGGCGTCAAATTGAGGAGATGGAGAAAGTGATTGAAGCCCTGGAAGTGAAGTGCAGGGAGTTCGAGGAAGTGAAGATCGTCATGGAGTCTTCACGGGAGGCAACGCTACACCTTTCAGGGGATCTCAAGAGAGAAGATAGAGTTCGCCCCAACGACAAGGACTCGGTCTTGTTTGTAGATGATGAAGAAGATCTGAGAAGTTTGGCGCAGGATACCTACAAGCGTCATTTTAATGTTTACACGGCTGATGGCGCTGAGGCGGCGTTGAAGGAGATGGAGGCGCATCCAGATATCTGCGTGGTGGTCACCGACCAACGGATGCCTAAAGTGACCGGGATCGAACTGGCCGCGAAGATTCACGAGAAGAATGCCGACCTTCCCATCTTTCTCCTGACCGGATATGCGGAGACAGATGTGGCCGTGAAGGCCATCAACGAAGGGCATATCGTCAAGTACTTCATGAAGCCTTTTGACGACGAGGCTCTCAAAAAGGAAATTATTGAGGGGGTGCAACGCTATGACAAAAACTTTGCTCAGAGGGAAATCTTCGCCGAGAAGAAGGCATTCATTGTAGATCAGGTGAAGGAGATGGCCTCGGAGATGAAACGACTGAAATATGAACACGAGAGATTTCAGGAAGAAAATTCCAGTTTTAAGGCGCAAGAGGCAAAAAGGAAACAGGAGCTTGAGCAGTTGAGAACCGAGATGAGCCAGCTGCGGACATCGGTCTCGCTTGAGAGGAGCAAGATGCTTGCAGAGGTAGAGAAAGAGATTTTGGAGAAGCGTACCAAAAGTGAAAATCAGCTCAATTTCCAGCGACAGAAAAACAAGGAAGCCCTCGATTTGATGCAGAAGGAATTCAACGATCAAAAGCAGAAGAAGCTCCAGGAAATCGAGGCTCTGCATCAAAAAGCAGAAAAAGAGATTGCCGAGATGCGTGCTGAAACCGAGAATCAGATCAAGGTTGAACGACAGAAAAACGACGAAGACCTGGCTTTGATGCGGAAAGAACTCGACGAACAAAAGCAGAAGGAACTCCAGGAGATTGAAGCGTTGTGCAAGAAAAAGGAAACGGAAATACGCTTGGAGCAAGAACTTTCAGCGAAGCGTGTGGAAGCCGAGAGAGAACTCGGTGCTCAGCAGCAGAAAAACAAGGACACCCTAGATTTGATGCAGAAGGAATTCGAGGCCCGGCACCAGCAAGATGAAAAGGAAAGGGCCGATTTACAACTACGAATTGAAGAGGAACGCCAAAAAACTATCCAACAGATCGAGAAAGAAAGGGTCGATCAAAAGGCGGCGCTTGAAGAAGAGCGCAAGCAAACCCTCGAACAGATCAAGAAGGAAAGTGCCAATGTGCAGGCACAAAAGGAAGAGGAACTCAGGAAGATGGGCGAACAGATCGAAAAGGATAAAGCGGTTTTGCAGGCACAGTTCAATGAGGTGCAGAAAGAGGTGGCGGAGCAGATTAAGGGAGTAAAAAACAGTGTGGAAGAGGTGCGACGTGATATCGAGCAGAAGCTTAACCTCGAACTTGCGAATAAGAAAAAGGCCGCCCTGGATGAAATCGAGAGCATGAAGGAGGAGAGTCGGAAAAAAGAGCGAGAGCTGGCAGAACAGTTGTCACAGGCAAACCGCGACACAGCGGCCAAGGAAGAAGAGTTGAGTTTTGCCAAGAGCCGGGCCGATGCGCTCGAACAGGAGATGGAGTCGATCAAGAGTGTGGTCGTTCGTCAGATAGACAAACTGAAAAAGGAATATGAGTTCGCTGTGCAGTCCAGGGAGTCACTGGAGGCCGAGCTCGCAGAACTAAAACGCGTGCGGGGCTGAGGAGGGAAGTTTACAAGATAGACTTCAAATGTCTGTGAATGGCTTGGCGCAAGGTTTCGACGTTCATTCCATCGGCTGAGGGTGCTTCGTCCTGGGGCTTCAGGGGTTTGAGAAGATCGAGGCAAGTGGTGCCGGCTCGCTGGGCTTCCTGTTTCCTGCCTGTGCTCGCAAATACTTGGCTCAGGCGGAAATGGAGGACGATGACATTCGAATCGATATACAGGCCCCTTTGGTAGTGGCGTATGGCTTCCTCGTAGAACCCTTGTTTCTCGGCAATCAGACCGAGCCAGTAATAAGCCATCAGACAAAGATTATCCGCCGCCACAAGCGAGGTGAGCTGTTCTCGAGCTTTTTCGTAGTCCCCGCTATTCGCAGTCTGGATGGCTTGCAAGAGTATTTGATCACCGTTGAATGCAGGCTTGGCGACGACCGGTGGTTTTGGGAGGGGTGGTGTCTCAATCCGCAAGGGGGCTGTGGTTGCAGACTGTTTTTTGTAGAGAAAGCCTTCGTCAAACTCGAGAGCGGAAAACCTGTCCGAAATGATGGGGAACGAGTCTGAGGCCCCTGGACAAAAGAAGCCGTCTTCCGTCAGGCAATCGTGGAATTTTTCCAGAATGGTTTTGATAAGCTCCGGACTGAAATAAATGAAGGTGTTGCGACAGAAAATCAAATCTAGATTCGTCATTTCGGCATCGGTGTAGGGATCATTCACGAGATTGTGCCTGCGAAAGGTGACCATCTTTTTGATGTTGTCGTTCACCTCGTACAGGTTGTCGTGTTGTGTAAAATAACGATGGATATAAGCAGGAGGACACGCCGTTGTGACGGCCCTTTGCCCATACACCGCCTTTCGGGCTGCGTCGAGACTGATGCGATTTACATCCGTGGCCAAAATCGAAAGATCCCATTCGTGAAGAGACGGCAGGTTTTCACGAATCAGAATGGCCAGGGTATAGGGTTCTTCTCCGCTTGAACAGGCTGCACACCAGATTCTGAGGCTTGGACGCCCGGCCGCGAGCGTCTTGTCGATGCCCAGTTTGGGAAGTATCCGTTTTGCGAAGATCTCAAGTTGGGGGGCATAACGAAAGAAATAGGTCTCGCCGATCGTGACCAGATCTAGCAAGGCGGCGAGTTCGTCTTCTCGACGAGCATGAAACATCAGGTGATTCAAATACTCGGCGTAATGCAGGTATCGATAGTGTTGCATTCTTTGCAGCACCCCACGCGCCAGAAAATCGGAGGAACTGTCGCAAAACTGAAGGCCGCAGTAGTGGCTGAGAAGATTGCGGATTTGCCCGAAATGGGGATCGTCTGAGAGAGGTGACATGCGCTTATCCTGCCATGGGCCCTGCCATCGGTGTCATTTGGGTGAGTCGGCCCTGTTCTTCGGGGTTAAGAAGTTTGGCCGGGCTGAGAAGGAAAATCATCCGCTCCTCCATTTGAAAAATTCCCGTGACCGTTCCCGCGCTGAAATGTCCGGCCCCCAATTTCTCGGTCGTATCAACATTACAGAAATCGATCTCGAGGACCCCATTCACCCGATCTACCACGAGGCCCAGCACCATTTCTTGAACTTTGATAATGAGCACCCGCGCCGTGTGCGGTCTTGTGTGGGTCGCAAGGCCAAAGCGTTTGCGCAGGTCCATGACGAGGACACTGTGACCACGGAGTTGCATCACCCCATGGAGAAAATCCGGAAGCTCGGGTAATCGATGAATGGCTGACAATTCAGCCACTTCCCTGGTATCGTCTACGGGGATGCCGAACTCTTCGTCTGCCAGTGTGAATGTGATGTAGGGTCGTTTCATTTTTGTTTCACCCATCCAATCATTTTATCGGCGATTTCGTCCGCGGGCACAACGCAAGAGGCTGCCCCCAGGCGTACCGCTTCTCGCGGCATCCAGCAAGCGACACTCGAGGCTTCATCCTGTGCAATCGTGTAGCCTCCTGCATCCCGCATGGCTTTGAGCCCCAAAGCTCCATCCACCCCTAGACCCGTCAGTACGATGCCCATGCCCAGAGAGCGGTAATTTTCCGCAATTGAATTCAACAGCAAGGTGCCCGACGGCTTTACAAACTCAAGTGGGGGGCCCTGTCGCAATTGAACTCGATGGAAGGAGTTCAGCCCCATGTGGATGTCGGGCGGGGCCAGATAAATATTGCCCGCACGAAGCAGATCGTTGTCTGTAGCCAATTTGACGGACAGTGGAGTTTGCTCGTTCAGCCAGGCGACGAGTCCTGCGCAGAAATCGGGCATCACGTGCTGAACCACTGCGATGGGGGCTGGAAAATCGGCCGGCAACTTCGAAAAAAGTGCCGCAAGTATTGCCGGGCCACCTGTGGAGGAGACAATCCCGATCAGTTTTTCCGAGGTGTCCCTCCTCGGGATTTGCGTCGTCCCCTCCGCACTGCGGAGCGGCTTACGGGAGAGTGGGGATGTCTTTGGGATGAGGGTGGGGGATCGCCTGGAAACGGTTACGCGTGCGAGATGCTTGATCTTGTCAATCAAGGTTTTGCGGGTGGTTTCATCGATTTCATCTCCGTTGTACAAATCTTTGCCGATGAGATCGAGCGCCCCATAGGCCATGGCTTGGAAGGCCTCTACTTTTTTTTCTCCGGTCAACGCCGATGCCAGAATAAGAATTGGAGTCGGATATTCGATCATAATGCGTCGCGTGGCCTCCACCCCATTCATGCCCGGCATATAAAGATCCATCGTGATGAGATCGGGCTTCACGCGCGGAATTAAACGCAGCGCTTCTTCGCCGTCTCGGGCAACTCCAACCACGAGAAGATCCGGGTCGCTGCCCAGCAGGCCCTTCAGGATGGTTGCGACGAGGGGTGAATCTTCGACAACGAGGATGCGAATGACCTCCATTGGTTTCTCCAGTTAAGTCAGACGTTCAATCAATGTGATCAGGTTGGCCTGGTCAAACTGACTCTTCAAAAGATAGGCCTGCCCGCCTGCTTCGATGCCCCTGCGTTTATCCTCTTCGTTTGAAACCGTGGTTAAGAAGATTACCGGCAATTTTTTGAGTTTTGCATCGGCCTTGATATTTTTGCAGAGGGTAAAGCCATCCATTCTCGGCATCTGAACATCCGACACGACGATATCAAACTCGGCCTGGGCCAGTTTTTCGAGTGCGTCCAGTCCATCCCTGGCGGTTTCAACGACAAAGTGATTGCTCTCCAGGACATTCTTCTGCAACTCGCGTATGGAGAGGGAGTCCTCCACCACCAAAATCCTTTTCGCTGTCTGTGCAGCTTTGTTACAGTGGGGCTCTGCCAGACTCTCCATCGCATTTTGAAACCCGCCGCCCTGGGCTATCCGCATCAAGTCACTGCCATCCAGAATGGGGATCACCTCTCCGTTGGCCAGAATGGTGACACCGCTGATGCCTTTGATACTTCCGAGGTGCGTGCCTAATCCCTTGATGAATACCTCGTCTTCGCCCAGTAAGCGTTCGACGATAAAGCCAAACAGGGTATCTAGGGAATGCACAATGACCACATCGATCATCGCCTGAGGATCTGGGGCCGGTTTCCTGGGGATCCCCAGGACGTCCGCTAGATGTGTTACAAAAATTGTGCGACCAAAGCGTTGCAGAGTTAGGCGGTTTTCAAGGGCAGCAAAATCATCTTGCGTTACCCGGCAGATTTCCTCCACGTCCGAAATTCGAAGCGCATAGCGTCGGTTCCCCGCCTGCACCGAAAGGATCTGCGTGATGGCAATCGTGAGTGGCAACTCCATTCGAAGGGTTGTTCCCTGCCCCTTCTGGCTCGTCAGTTTTATTTTTCCTTTCAGGCGTTCCACTTCCGAGAGGACAATGTCCATTCCGACTCCCCGTCCTGAATACTCGGTCAGATTTGTTGCGGTTGAAAATCCTTTCAAAAAAATGAGATTGAGAATTTCTTGGGAGGTCCTGTTTTTCAATTGTTCGGAGCTGACCACATTTCTCTTCACAGCGATGTTGGCAATTTCTTCCGGATCAATCCCGCGGCCATCGTCCATCACCTGAATCACGACCCGGTCGCCCTCCTGAAAAGCGGAAAGAGTGAGGGTGGCGGTTTCCAATTTACCCAGTTTTTTGCGTTCGTCGCCGGATTCAATGCCGTGGTCCACAGCGTTTCTCAACAAATGCACCAGTGGCCCCTTGATGGCGTCTAGCACCTTTTTATCCAACTCGGTGCTCTGGCCCTCAATTTTGAAGTGAATGAGTTTGCCTTGTTCATGGGACATGTCGCGAACGAGTCGTTCAAAGGACGAGAAAATCGTCGAACACGGAAACATCCTCAGCTCTTTCATCCTTTGCTGTAAGGCCCCGATGACGGGATCCAGATGATAAGTCTCGGCTTGAAACTCGTCCGAGAAGCCTTCAAATTCGTTACAAAAAGCTGACCAATGCAATAGGGCCTGAGGGGACGAATTTTCCAGGAGCTTCCCCAGGGCCTTTGCTTTTTTGGATAATCCCTTTAATTTACTGAGCTTCTGGGAAGACTTCACTTTTGAAATGACCAGCTCTCCCATAAGATTTAGCAGGGTATTCACCCGGCTCATGGGAACACGCACGAAATCATCCTTTGCAGGGGCTTGCACATTTGGAGCGGCATTGCTCAAGGAAGCAGGTGCCCTAGGGGCTTGCGTCTCATTTCCAAGAAGCTTGTCTAGTCCCGTTGTATCCAGCTCGGCCTCAGCGTCTCCGTTTCGGATCCCCTCCATGGAGCGTTTGATCCCATCCAAGGCTGCAAAAAGGGCATCCGCGATTTCTCGCGAAAAGGTGAGTGTGCTTGCCTTGAGTGATGAAAGCACATCCTCCATCCGGTGAGTGAGGTGCTGAATTTTTTGAAAACCCAGCATCTGGGAGGTGCCCTTCAAGGTGTGGGCGGCACCCATTAAAGCACTGAGGATCTCTGCCTGGGCGGGCTGATCAGGATTTTTTTCGAGCAGCAGAACTCCTTGTTCAAGAGAATCCACCCAGATCTTGGCCTCCTCGCAGAACTGGATATTCAGTTTTTTTTTGTCGAGGGCCATTCAATAATCCTTAAGAGGGAGTCTCTGACGGATGATATTTTTTCCAGATGATTTCCAGCTTTTTTCGAAGCGATTCCAGCGTGGGAGGTTTTACCAGATAGTGATCCACCTTGGCTTCGATGGCTTCCATCATCAGATGAGTTTCATCGTTGGAGGTGAGCATCAAGAGCGGCAAGGGTTTGAAGTCTGCGCTGGAGCGGATTTTCTTGAGCAGCCCAATGCCATCGAGAATCGGCATATTCCAGTCCGAGATGACCAGTTCGATAGGCTGCCCCTCTTTTAACCGGGTGCACAGCAGGTCGTAGGCCTTTGCACCATCGGGGGCTTCGGAGAGATTTGTGAAGCCGAGTTGATCGAACAAGTCTCTTACGATGTGCCGGGCGACGGTGCTGTCATCCACTATCAAAACGCGTGTGAGTTTTGGAAACATATTTTTCTCCTTAAACTTTAAAATTACTGATTAACTGATTGAGTTTGTTTGCCTGTCCATCCAGCTGAGCGACCGTTGCCGAGGTTTGCTGGGTGGAGTCTACGAACTGTTTGGTGACCTGATCGATTCCCTTGATGGCAATCACAATTTGCTCGATGCCGCTCCTTTGTTGCCCAATGGCAATCGAAATCTCGCCGGTCAGGCGTGCGGCTTCCTTTGCGGCCTCAAGGCCAGCACTCACGCGCTTGGTGGTGTCTTCAACTCCCACGACGGCGGAGTTTGTTTCTCCCTGAATCTCTTTAATCAGCTCGCGGATGTCCCCCGTCGCCTCGGTGGATCTTTCTGCGAGTTTGTTCACTTCCCCAGCAACCACAGCAAAGCCTTTGCCGGCTTCACCTGCCCGGGCGGCCTCAATGGCGGCATTGAGTGCTAGGAGGTTGGTGCGTTCGGCCAGGTCGTCGATGATCTTCACCACGGTACCGATGGCCTGACTCCGTTCACCCAGTTTCAAAATCTTCTGGATCATCGAGGTGATATGGGTCTGTATTTCTTCCATGTTCATCTTTGCCTGATCGGCGGTTTTGGCAACGCCCTGTGCGTTTTTGGCAATTTGCTGGGCAGAGCTTGCCAATTCTTTCGAGGTGCTCAGAACCTCTGCTGACGCCGCGTTCTGCTGCGCTGCTGCGGTCGATTCCTCTGCAATTGAGGTCTTCAGCTGCAGGGTCGCGCTGGCAAGATGGTGGGTGGCCTCCTGACCGGTCTTGAGGGTGGCACTAAGGTTGTCCATCATTTTATTGATGGCCTTGGAGAGGCTGTCTTTGGAGGGGATTCGTTTGCTTAGGTCTCCTGCGGCTGCGGTGGCGGCTTGATTGGCAATTGCTTTTATCGAAAGGGTCAACCAATAGATAAGACTGACAGCAAGAAATAGAACAAGACTTAAACCGATTAAAGAGTTTCGAATTTGTTCTTTAAACTTTTGTTGGATGACCTGTTCTCCCTCTGTAATTTGTTGACTGTTGACGGCCTCCAGCTTTTCGCTGAGATCAAAGATCTCTTGAAACAGACCATGTGACGCCGCGAGACCCTGGTTGGCCTCGTCTCTCTTGTTTTCCCGGGCGGGTTTCATCACCTGCTCTTCGTTGTTTTTCAGATAGTCTTTCCATTTTTTCTCCAGATCAGAAAATAAACTTTTCTCCTCTGGATCAAACGGAAGCGCGCGCAGGGCTTCAATGTCCTTGGTAATGAGAGCCAGCTCATCCGCCTGATTAGTGGCATACTTCTTCATTTCGCTGTCGCTGGTCTCTGTAACGTAACGGAGTTGGTGGCGTCTGAATTGTTGGAGGATCTTTCCAAAATTACTGACGGCAACAACCGTTGGATAGTGATCATTCTGGACCGCCTCGGCCAGGTCGTACATTTTTCTGAGATTAAAAAATGTAATCAAAGAAAATGCCAGAAAGACGATAGTTACAAAAGAAATTCCTGTGATCAGTCGTGTCAAGATTCCTATGTTTTTCATGTGCTCTCCATGATTGAAATTGGCCCCTGGTTTACCAAAGTTGGAGTGGTCAGCCGAGTCCTCGCGAGGATCTTTGGGACATCCAGGATGCCCAAGGCCTTGCCTTTCCATTCGATGATGCTCGAGACTAGGCTGTTTTCGTTGCGCTCGGTTTTTTTGTTGGATTCCCTGAGGGTCGAGGCCGCAATCGTGATGAGTTCCCGGGCCGAATCGGCACGGATCCCTGTGGCGACACCGCCGCTTTCAACAACGACAATGCGGGTGCTTGCAGGGTTCGCCGAATTTGTCGGTATTCCCAGGAAAGACCTCAAGTCACAGATCGAAAGAACAGCCCCTCGAAGGTTCATAACGCCGACGATGTGTTTCGGGACAAAAGGCAGCGGCGTTATCGAAGTGGGAACCACGATGTCCCGAACGAGCAGCGCATCTACTGCGTAGCACTCGCCCGAGAGAGCAATCTTCATCAGGCTAAGCGAAGCTTCCGCTGGTGGGGCTTTGCCGTACAAATCCCGTTCGAACAGGCTAATTTCTTTTAGATTCGTTCTTGTCATGGGCGATTGAGTATCGTTCATAGTCCACCCTCAAACAATCAATAACGGCAGAAACCATCAGATATTGAAACAAAAATAAATGAAGACAACAATAACTCTTTTTATATTCCCAGAGAGAAAAAATTACTGTACACTTTTCTGTTGAGTATCATCAGACAAGGACACAACGTGAGAAATGCCATTGAACCCCAGCCAGCTGAAGTGGAGGTCGAGGATCTCAAACGGGAACTCGACCACATCTTTGGATCGACGATGGATATGCTCTTTGTTTTGCGACCGGATGGCACGGTTCAAAAATGTAATCCGGCCGTGACACGATTGCTGGGCTATTTCCCTGAAGAGCTCACCGGAAAAAAAATGGACAGCCTGGTTGTTAGAGAGGGCATTACCGATCGTTCGGAACAAATCCTGCTGACAAAAAGTGGTCAGCAATTGCCGGTTCTTTTTTCGAGCTCGACCCTGCTGGATGACAGCGGTGAGGTTCATGGAATTGTTTGTGTGGCCCGCGACATCGTGGACAGGAAGAAAATTGAGGATGAAGTCCAGCAGCAGTATCAGCAGCAGCTTAGTCAGCTGGTGAAGGCAGCCAAGCTTACGACCCTGGGCGAATTTTCTGCCGGCATCTGCCACGAGATCAATCAACCTCTCAATGTCATGCGCATCATTTGTGAATCCTCCCTGAGGGAGATCAGCAAGAACCGCTACAAGTTGGAGAATGTCCAGGAAGATTTTACCGAGGTGGTCAAACAGATCGTCAAGGCGGCAGAGATCGTCCGTCATATGCGCATGTTTGCCCGAGAAACTTCCGAGGACTCACCCCATGAACTGTACTGCCTGAACAATTTAGTCGAGGGGGCCCTGAAGTTTGTGGGGACGCAGTTGGAAGATCGTCAGATCACGCTGGTCAAGACGCTGGAGCCGGGCTTGTCCAAGATCCGCTGTGATGCGGTCCGTCTGGAACAGGTGGTTTTGAATCTGATCGGTAATGCCCAGCTGGAGTTGGAAAAAATAAACAAGGAAGGCAAAAAAATCGAAGTTGTCACCCGTACGGCGAAAGGCCCCTCTGGAGAAGGGGGGGGGGTTGTGTTGGAAGTCCGCGATAACGGTTTGGGTGTTCCCAGGAACCTGCAGGAAAAAATCTTCCAGCCCTTTTTTACCACACGCAAGCAGGGAGAGGGCACGGGCCTGGGCTTGTCGATCGTCACAAAAATCATTGATGAACACAAAGGAAAAATTGAATTGGAGAGTCGGGAAGGAGAGGGGGCTACTTTCAAAATCATACTGCCTGCCCCCCCCCCCCCCCCCCCCCACCCCCCCCCCCCCCCCCCCCCCCCCCCCCCCCCCCCCCCCCCCCCCCCCCCCCCCCCCCCCCCCCCCCCCCCCCCCCCCCTCCCCCCCCCCCCCCCCCCCCCACCCCCCCCCCCCCCCCACCCCCCCCCCCCCCCCCCCCCCCCCCCCCCCCCCCCCACCCCCCCCCCCCACACCCCCCCCCACCCCACCCCCCCACGCGCCCCGCCCCCCCCCCCCCCGGAAACTTCCACTCACTAGAACCCAGAACCTAATAACGACAGTCTACGGATGAATTTAAGGAGAAAGGAAAACAGCACCATGGAAAAAACTTACAATGTTTTGATTGCCGAAGACGATCCAGTGGCCAGAGAGCAATTGGCCAAAGTAATCCGAAGGGAAGGCTTTGAGGTGAAAGCGGCTGAAAATGGCAAGTTGGCGTTTGAATTGTTTGAAAAAGAGCGGCCCGAGGTGATCGTGACCGATTTTCAAATGCCGGGCTACGACGGTCTGGAGTTGATCACCCGGGCCAAGCAGCTGGTTCCCAGCACCCAGTGCATTCTCATGACGGCCTTTGGGGAGGTGAAGACGGCCATTCGTGCCATCCACGCCGGTGTGCTGGATTACATTAGAAAACCGATTGATCTGGAACAACTCTTTGTGGCCTTGGGAAGAGCCCGGGAGAAGCTTGAGGAAGGCCAATCGGCTGTCTTTTATCCCGCAGTACTGTTGGCGGAAGACGATGACGATGCTCGGGTGCAGATGGTGCGGGTGCTCGAAGGCGAGGGCTGGAAGGTCTTTTCGGCGCAGGACGGCGAAGAGGCGGTGAAAATCTTCAAAGAACAAAAAATCGATATCGTGCTGACCGATCTCAATATGCCAAAAAAGAGGGGCATTGAGGCCTTAAGTGAGATGCGAAAAATGACAGAAGATTTTGAATCGCTTATCCTGACGGGTTTCGGTGACGAAGCCAATGCCATCCTTGCTCTGCGAAATGGCGCGATGGGTTTTTTAAAAAAACCCATCGATGTGGAATACCTGCTGATCTTGATGAATCAGGCCGTTGAAAAACTGACCATCCGAAGGGCCTTGAAATACCGAACGCGTGAGGCAGAACTGAATCGGGAAGTGATTAAAAGTTTGCAGGAGGGAGAGGGGATTTAGGAGTAATCCGTCTCCGCAGAGAGGGAGTACAACATGAGCAAATTAATAGAAGCGTTGACTCGGGAACATGCCTGGTTGGTCGCAATGCTGGGTGAGGTTCAAAAACTCAGGATTGGAACCGAGGCCAGCAATAAAGTCCTTTTTGAAGCCAAAAACGGATTGCTCGTGCATCTTGGTAAAGAAAATGAGCAGCTCTACCCTGTACTCCGGAGAGCTGCCGCCGCTGACCCAAGGCTCAAGCGTACTCTGGAGATATTTGCAGAGGAGCTTGAACAGGTGGCTGCAGGGGCGCTGCGGTTTTTCGAAAAATACGACTCGGGTGACACCAGCAATCTGGACTTTGCGGTGGATTTGGGACAACTTATTGGCACCCTCAGTCAGCGTATTCAGAAAGAAGAATCTATTCTCTATGTTGAATATGACAAATTGTTCCAGAAGCCATTTTAAATTTTGAGGCCTGCTATGAATATGAGTCAGAATGCAAATAAACCGACCGCTGAAGATCTGGGCGCCAACGACTTGCACAAGAATATCGTGGATTCTCTGGGTGACATGTTGCTTGTCCTCGATTTGGATGGAACTATTCGAAATGTCAACCGCTGGGTGATTGAAAAGCTCAACTTTACCGAAGAGGAGCTGGTGGGTAAAAAAGCCTATGAGTTGGGCGAAAAAACAGAGGCGCGATTTAAGGCCGCCGATCCAGTGGATCGGGCTTTTGCGATGTTGCCTGAAAATGACCAGGAGAACTTTCGGACGAAAGACGGTGCCACCATTCCTGTGTTGGTGTCGCATTCGGTTTATCGTAACAACTCCGGCAAGATCGTGGGGGTGGTGTGGCTGGTGAGGGATATTTCTGAACTGAAAGCGGCGCACGATGAGTTGGATGCCAAGATCCGTGAACTTGAAATACAGAATATCAAAATAAAAGAAGCCGCGGCGCAGATGGTGCAGATGGATAAATTGAGCGCGGTGGGTGAGTTGACCGCAGGCGTGGCCCACGAACTCAACCAGCCGCTAAACGGCATTAAATTGATCTCGCAGGGCTTAATGAGGGATCTGGAAAAAAAGAGGTTCCAAGAGGCGGCTCTGAATGAAGAGCTGGTGGGCATTATCAAGCAGGTGGATAAGATGGCCCAAATCATCAACCACATGCGGGTGTTCAGCCGGAAAAGCGATGGGCCGATTACCGAATGGATGAGTCTGAATGAACCCATCGAAGGCGTCTTTAAGCTCTTTGGCAGGCAGATTGAATCGCACGGCATCGAGGTGAGTCTGGAGCTGCATCCGGAACTTCCGAAGGTGCGCGGAGATGCCATCCGGATCGAGCAAGTGATGCTGAATCTCGTTGGCAATGCGCGCAATGCCCTGGAGACCTCCAAGACGCCAGGGGCCAAGATCAGCATCAAGACCCTGCCTTCCGCCGATGGCAAGCACGTCGAGGCCTGGGTGGCTGACAATGGTCCGGGGATTCCCGAGGAGATTCAGGAAAAAATATTCCAGGCTTTCTTTACCACCAAGGAAGCGGGCAAAGGCACGGGTCTGGGTTTGAGCATTTCAAAGAAAATTATCGAAGAGCACGGCGGCAAAATTACGGTTGAGAGCAAACTGGGCGAAGGCACAACCTTCAAAGTGGTTTTGCCGATGGATGAAAAAAGTATGAAAGGGTCTCAGTCATGAGTGATACCATACTGGTCGTAGACGACGACCCGATTATTTTGGGATATCTCGAAGCGGAGTTGAAAAGGAATTTCTTCACCCCGATTTGTGTGGGTACAGGTGCGGAGGCCTTGGCTCATCTGGATGAAGCCCACATTGTTTTTCTAGACCTCAAACTGCCCGACATGGACGGCTTCGAAATTCTGGCGCGGATCCGAGAGAGAACCCAACCCAATTCTTTTATCGAAACGATCGTCATGACCGGTTTTGGGAGCCAGGAGGTTGCCATTCGTGCCCTTCGCATGGGGGCCATCGACTATATCGAAAAACCCATCCAGCTCGAAAGTTTCCGTGCCTCGCTGGGAAGGGCACAGGAAGTGATTTCTCGGAAGATGAATTTTACCGCAAGAGACACCATCCTGGTGATCGACGACGAAAAAGAGATCGCGGAAAAACTGAAGCGCATTCTTGAAAAGGAAGGTTATCAGGCGCTTTGCTGTTTTAATGGGAATGAAGGATTGGACATCATCACCCGAAAAAGGATCGATGTTGTTGTCACCGACATCAATATGAAAGAGATGAGTGGACTCGAACTCCTCGCACAGGCCAAAAAACTTTTCCCTGACATTGAAGTGATCATGATGACAGGTCAGGGTGGCCAGGAGCTTGCCATTCAGAGCTTGCGTGCCGGGGCTATGGATTATCTGCCGAAGCCGGTTAATCTGGATCAGCTCTTGTTGTCGGTGCAGAAAGCCATCGAAAAAATGAGGCTGCTTCGCAGCTCCCTGTACCGCACGCGAGAGTTGAAACTTTCTGCCGAAGTGGTGGCCAAGATGAACGAAGAGCAGGAGAAGATCATTGCGGAACGAACCTCCAAGTTGAACCAGACGCAGGCCAGTCTGGTTCAGACTTCAAAACTGGCGACGCTGGGAGAGATGAGTGCCGGTATGGCGCATGAGTTGAACCAGCCGCTGGGCGGGATTTCACTTATTGCGCAGACGATGAAAAAGCTTAAGGACAGGAAGGCATTGACGGACGAGGAGTTGGAAAAATCACTCAACGATATCAATCACTGTGTCAAGCGGATGACCAAAATCATCCAGCATGTGCGCACTTTCGCCAGACAGGAGACTCTGAAATTTATTGAGGTGAATGTGAATGAGACCGTCGAGTCGGCCATCATGTTGCTTGGGGAGCAGCTGCGCTTGCATGGCATCGAGCTGAAACAGAATTTAGATCCCTCCCTGCCCAGGATAGTCGGAGAGCCGTACCAGCTCGAACAGGTCTGGATCAATCTGCTGGGCAATGCACGGGATGCCCTGGATGAGCTGGGGGAGAGGCGCAAGGAAGCGAAAATGGAGTATAGCAAGCAGCTCTGTGTGACTACGTGGGCCGAGCAGGACACAGTCCTCGTTGGGGTAAGCGACAATGGAATCGGGAACTCCAGGGAAAACACCAAAAAGGTTTTTTCGCCATTTTTTTCGCCCCACCCGGGGGGAAAAGGGGGGGGGGTTGGGGTGGCCAATTTTTATGGTATTTTGGGGGGGGAAAAGGGGAAAATTAAAAACCAGAGAGAAAAAAAAAAAAGGGACAAGGGGTCTTTCCAATTTTCTTTAAACGGGGGGGGGGGGGGACGGTAAATGAATAATTGTAAAATATTGATTGTCGACGACGAGGAAATTATCCGTGACAGGGTGTCAAAGCTTCTCACGTTGGATGACTATGAAGTGATTACCGCAGAAGATGGTCGTAAGGGCTTAGAAAGCTTTGAGCAGTTCTCTCCGGATGTGGTGATATCGGATATCAAAATGCCGCATATGGATGGGATTGAGTTGCTCAAGAAACTTAAAGAGAAGTCCCCAAAGGTAGGTGTGATCATGATTACGGGGCATGGAGACATGGATTCAACAGTGGAAGCCTTGCGGCTGGGGGCCTTCGATTATATCAGCAAGCCGGTCGACTATGACGAACTGTCGATCTCGATCAAGCGTAACCTGGAGCTGCAGGAGATTGAGAAGGATAGAGAACGCTTGCAAACTCAACTGTTTCAATCGTCAAAGCTGGCCTCGGTAGGAACGCTTGCTGCCGGCATCGCCCACGAACTCAACAATCCACTGGCAGTGGTGGTAGGCTATACAAAGAACCTCAAGGATTCTCTGCAGAATCCGACGGAGGATGAAATCAAGTACCTCGACATGATCACCAAGGCCGCCGAACGCATGAGAGTGATCGTCAACCATATGCGGACCTATGCGCGGGAAAACAAACACTCCGACTGGTGCAATCTCTGTGTCAACGATCCCATCAAAAACGCGTTTATTTTTATGCAAAGAGATTTTGCCAATCGCAGTATTGCGACGACGTTGGCGTTGTCAGAAGATCCTCCTCCGATGGTCTTTGCAGATTCCGTGCAGTTAGAGAGTATCTTTCAAAACCTCCTGAGCAACAGTCGCGATGCATTTGAGAGTGTCACCGACAATCGCGAAAAAGCCATCAAGTTTACAAGTAGCATCGATAAGAACGGCACTGTGAGGGTTCTCTACGAAGACAATGCCGGCGGAATGCCCAAACACGTATTAGAAAAAATGTTTGATCCTTTTTTTACCACCAAGGAAGTCGGCAAAGGCACTGGTCTTGGTATGAGCATGGCCATCTCCATCATCGATGCCCATAAGGGAGCGATCTCGGCCGAAAGCGAAGTCGGAAAGGGGACCACCTTTACGATCACAATTCCGGGGGCTTCCGCATCCGCAGTGGAGACCAAGAAGGAATAATTTTATTCAAATGAAGCGACGGATTCTATCTCTTGGTTTTGTGATGGTCTTGCTTGGGCTGTTTGCGGGCTGCAAACCTCCTGGCCCTTCTACGCCCCCCACGTCTATTGATGAGGCTTTTTCTCGTCTTCATGCTGCTCAGCCCCATGGAAAAAATCAGGAAGATCAGCGCGTGCTTTACAATACGATTGTGTGGGAGGTCCTTGCGGATCCCCGGAATGCTGAGCTCTCCCGTTCCGAGGAATTGTTCGAAGTGATCCTCGCCAAAGGACTGGCCAACGAAGCACTGGCGCTTTACGTTTTGAGTCAGCCGAAATGGTTCCACAAGCCAAAGGCCGTGGAGTGGGCCATGAAAATTGTGCACGAGGGTGGAAAGGGGGGCCTGCAAATGCTCCAAGCCACCTTGGCCACGGATCTTTGGGCTAATGAACAGGGGGCTGAGCTGGCACGATTTGCGATTGGAAGAAAAGTGAACGAGGATACCGCCCCTTGGAAATATTGCGATTCGGTGCTTGCCCTGACGCTGAAATCAGGCCCTTGGCAAGCCCATCCCGATCTTGTTTTGGAGCTTGTCGAAAGAATGATTCTGACCGGGCTGGCGAGTCCTCAAGCCCTGACGGACTTGCTCAAAGCCCCGGCCCTGGCTAACAATCCAAAAACAGCGGTGCTGCTGGATGTATACGCAGACTTGCTGGCGCAAGCGCACTCCGACAAAAAAATATCGCTGGGCGACAAAGCCCGGCGATATTTCAGGTTAAGGACAGTAACAAAATGACAGGACGAAAAGAGAAGAAAACTACACAGCAACTCTGGCGGCTTCCTGATAACCTTCCTTGAAGGAAGTGATCATGCTGATCGTGAGTTTATCCATCTGAACACCGACTTTTTTCAAGTAGCCCATCTTATTGAGCACATACACTCCACCCACGACGACTAATACAATACCTAGAGTCTTCATATGCCTACCTCACAAGATTGCGGCCCCGTTATTAGGACCTACCATACAATAGGACCTACCATACAATAGGACCTAATCATTCTATTGAGACATATTTACTCAATAATGGCAAACAAATTTGTAACTCCTTTTAAGCCTTTGCTCCTTGGGTTGCGGCCAACTTTGCCTGAATTCTTTTTTCTTTTGCTTCTTCTAAGGTGACTTCGTAGTCAGGATCTCCGGGCTTGGTTTCAATGGCATTCGCCGCATCATCCGGAAGGCTTTTTAAATACTTTTCCAAATCACTCCGCTGAACGCTTCCCTTGTGCATACGGCGGGGAAGGGTTCTAACATCATAAACTTCTTGATTCTTAGACATAGGCCTACTCCTTTAAGGTTTTTCAATTTCCATGAGAATTTTTCCGTTTTTAAAAATGCGGACGTCTCCGGTGGACTCGGAGATAACGATGGCAATGGCATTTGTCAAGGCAGTGATCCCGGCCGCCGCGATGTGGCGAGAACCTAAGCCTCGAGGCAATTCCTCTTCGTCGTGAGCAGCCCCTAAAAATCGGCCTGCGGTGATTAATACCCCCTCATCTGAAACAATAAAAGCCCCATCTAGGGCTGAAAACTCTCGAATGGTTTCCTTTAAAAGGGGGTTTAAAATATTGCGTTCCGATTCATCATAGCCCTTGAAAGGATTGATGATCATCTGCTTGGAAAGTTGCATCACACGGTCCTGATCGCCCACCACAAAGATGGTTCCGATGGCTTTGCCTTCTCTGCCTTTACTTGCCAACTCTAAGGTGAGAGAGAGAAGGTGCTCAAAAACTTCAGGTTTTACAGACTCGGAAATGCCGGAGATGTTTTTAGAAGTAATGAGCTCCGATTCCTTTCCAATTTGAATTAAAAGAAGGGTGTCCCAATATTTTTGACCTCGAAGATGACTGAGGAAAACAACCTTATCACCATGTTTTACCAAGGCCTGAGAGAGGGCCAAGGCCATGGTTAATTTGATCAGGCCTAATCTTCCCAGATCAATGCTAGGGACTTGAATGATTTTTTTAATCTTGTTTTGCAGCGCTACAGGGATCTCTAATTTTTTTTCGCTCACCAAAATAAGCTGACAAGCTCGGGGAATATTTTCAGGAAGTGGAAAGTACTCGAAAGAATCCACGAAAACAAAGAGGGAAGCCGCCTTGGTGTTTTTGACCAGGCCTAAGGCGGATTTGATAAAAAATGCATTGCTACTATTCATGATGAACCCTCAAAAACCCAAAAACTCTATTGACTTTCAAAATAGAAGTGAGATCAACACCTGAAAGGTGGAATCGCGATCATATAAGGTTCTTTCATGAAAATGCGAATATTTTTTTACGGATTTGTTCTTTTTTTACAACTCTTATTTTGTGTTTCGGGTTTTTCCCAGGAAAGCAAAAATCCTTTTTTGGTTACCTGGGATGATTCTATCCAGCACCTCAGCCCAGGGGACTCCTATGATCTTAAAATAAAATTTCATATTCCTGAGCAGCACCATCTTTATGTGGAGAAGACCCAGGTAAATGTCACAGGATTAGCGGGATTACAGGAGGTCGGTAAAAAAATTCCTGCGGGGGTGAAACAACAGGATCCTTTTACGAAAAAAGAAGAACAAGTTTACTTAAGCGATTTTGAAGTGGTTTATCATTTTAAAGTTCCTGCAAATGCAGATTTGGGGCGAAAAACCCTGGAGGGGGAAATTCGGTATCAGGGTTGTTCCGCCGATCTTTGTTATCGTCCCATGAAGCTGAATTTACTAGTACCTTTGGAAATTAGCTCCTCCAAAAAAACAGGATCTTCCGCTTCCCCTCTGCTTTCTGTCGGAGGGGATAAAAAAAAAAGTAATTTAGGTTTTAGAGATCTGCTCGACCTCATTTCAGGAGCTCGTGTAGAAAAGTTGTTGGAACTGAGCCCAGCCCTTCTTGTCCTTTTGGTTTTTCTAGCTGGGCTCCTTACCGATTTTACGCCCTGCATCCTTCCCATTATTCCGCTGACTTTGGCGATAGTGGGAGCCAAAAAAGGTCGTCATGTTTTACACAATTTAGGTTTGTCTTTCACCTTGGTTCTTGGAATCTCCATCACCTATGCCTTGCTGGGAGTAGTGACGGCTGCCTTGGGGCTCAGCTTTGGGTTCTTATTCCAAAGCAGATATTTTCTTGTCTTCCTGATACTGTTTTTTATCCTCATGGCCTTAGGTTTGTTGGGAGTGATTCCCTTTCAAATGCCTTATCGTATCCGAAATTTTTTTGGGCATGTGGGCGGAGAGGGCTACAAAGGTGCATTTCTAGCAGGTTTAAGTTTAGGATTCATTGCGTCCCCTTGTGTGGGCCCATTAATAGGGCCCGTTTTATTGCTGGTTGCCAAAGGACAAAATATAGCCTGGGGGGCTTTACTGCTCTTCGTTTACGGTTTGGGTATGGGCTCTCTCTTTTTGGTAGGAGGAACTTTTTATTCGACTGTGGGTTCGAGATTTAGGGGGGGAAAGCATACGGAATCCTTCAAAAAAATATTGGCTCTCACCATGCTTTTGCCGGCATTTTATTACGTTTGGATTCTCTTAAAAAATCCGTCTGCTTCGAATTCAACTATCCCTTGGCAGCATTCTTTTTCTCAGGGGGCACAACTTTCCAAAGATCAAAAAAAACCCATGATCCTTGATTTTTATGCCGATTGGTGTCTGCCCTGTCTGGAAATTGATGAAAAAACTTTTCAAAATAAGGAAGTGCAAAAAAAACTTTTGGAAGTGGTGGCGGTCAAGATTGATTGTACCCAAGACACTCCGGAGTGTAATGAGGCCGTTACTCGTTTTAATGTGGTGGGATGGCCAACACTCCTGTTTTTTGATGCAGGAGGTCAGCTTCAGTCCGATTTATCTATCGTAGGGGGTTTTGTGGGACCTGAAAAAATGCTTGAGATTCTGGATGAATTGAAGAAAAAAAGTCTTTAATTATAAATCATGTTACGCGGCATTCCGGTCTTCACCCTCTCCCTTGACGGGAGAGGGCAGGGAGAGGGTGAGAGATTGAAAAGGGAATTTAATGTTAAGGATGCGGCTTTCAGCGGGAGATATTTTGAAGGAAATCAAACTGCCGGACTACAAGGGCCGGCATGTTTTTACGGCGAATTTACGTTTGCTTATTTTTGTGGTTTTTTGGGTTCTATCGGCTTTTTACTTTAAAATAATTTGGAAGATCTCTCCTTTCATTCCCATTGCCATTTCACTCTCTTTTTTAGTGACTGGGATTTGCTATCACAACATTCTGAAAGGTAGGGCGCTGGTTCTTTCTTTTTTGGTGGAGATGATGGCCGACCTTCTTACCATCACTTTAATGGTTTACCTCACCGGAGGAGAAAAAAGCCCCTACTTTACACTCTACATCATCTATTGTGTCGCTGCGGGCACCTTTTATTCCAATAGCATTGCCTTGTTTTCCTCTTTGGCTTCGCTCTTTTTCTATGCAAGTTTGGTGGCTTTGCTTTATTTTAAAGTCTTAGATTCCTTTAATTATCAAGGGGTGCTGGGGGGATTTTTTTTCTTAAATCTTTCCCTGCTTGCGATTTTTCTCCCTATCATCGTGTATGCAGTAAAAATTGCGAATCATTTTTCTGGGATCAAAGAAAGGGCCCTGGAAGATCGAAACAAACAGCTCATTGCCCTCAATCGAATTTCCAGTACCATCAAGGGGGCTTTGACCCTTCAAAAGGCCGTCCGACAAGTACTCTCTGGTGTGATTGAAGGCTTAGGCTATGATATTTGTTTGCTGGTTGTCTTGTCCCCCCGAGAAAATCTCATCCATTTTCATGTGCCCAGCGATCATGCCCTGACCAAGCGTTTGGAGGAAATTTTGGGGATCAGCATTTCCAAATTACGTCTTCCCAATATTGAAGAGAATTCCATTTTTCAGGCCATCAAAAAAAACAAAATCATCTTCAGACAAAATTTATTCGAGCTGGTGCGTGGCTTGGAACCCGCCATTAGCGAACAACTGGCCAATTCTATTCAGCAGACCTTGGAGTTAAAAAAGTTTATTATTACACCACTCGTGGCGGAAAGGCGTGTCGTGGGGGCTATTATTGGAGCCACTAAAACTGCTTTTGTAGAAGATGGTCGTGTGGATGTTTTGGAAAACTTTGCAAATCAGGCCGCGCTTGCCATTGAAACCGCTCAGCTGGTGGAAGAATTGAAACAAAAAAATATCGACTTAGAAGAAGCCAGCAAGGCGAAGAGCCAGTTCTTGGCCATCATGAGTCATGAGTTGCGAACACCTCTCACGGCGGTGATTGGTTTTTCAGAACTTTTGTTGGAAGAAGTGGTAGGGGAACTCAATGCCGATCAAAAAGAATATCTGCGTGAAGTACTTTCCAGCAGCGATCATCTTTTGAGCCTGATCAACTCCATTTTAGACCTCTCTAAAGTGGAGTCGGGTAAAATGGAACTGCATTTGGAGAATTTTGATTTATTGGAGGTCCTCAAGGAAGTACGGAATGCAGTGAAGCCCCTGGTGCAGAAAAAGAAGATCCGATTTGATTTGGAGGTGACCGGAAATTTGGAGCTTATTTACGCAGATGAAAGAAAGGTTCGACAAATATTTTTAAATCTGGTTTCCAATGCCATCAAGTTTACGCCTGAATCAGGGGCCATTCGCTTGCAGGTTCGTTATAGTGGCAATGCCAAGGGGCTGTGGGCCTATCCGCAAGTGAGAGATCAAACTCCCTTCGAAGGGGGGTATTTTGAGATAGTCATTGAAGACAGCGGCATAGGCATTCAAGAAAAGGATATGGAAGATATTTTTTATCCCTTTACCCAGGTCGATTCCTCTTATACCCGCAAGTATCAAGGAACCGGCCTGGGGCTTACTCTCACCAAACAATTTGTCGAAATGCATCACGGGGTGATTTGGGTGGAAAGCGAATTTCAAAAGGGGACTCGTTTCACCATCGTCTTTCCCAAGAATGTAGAAGAGGCTACGCCAGGAGAGCATACGGTGGCAGATGTGCGACTCTTGCCGAGTTACTAGTATCGTGGCAGTTAATTCAAATCCGAAAGTTCAATTTTACTTTTTGTGAGAGGATTTTTTTCATTTTCTTTCACCAAGTAGCCCATAATCATCAAATGCAGCAGGGTGCTTACAACGCTTTCATCCTCTTCGGGAACCAATTCCAAACAGTATTCTTGAAAGACGGCGAGCAATTCAGGGTCAATTTTAGATTGAATGAGAGCGGTGTAATCTTCTTCATTCAAGGTGTTTATACCCATCAAAAAATCCGCTGCTTTGTCTGCTAAGATCATAAGGGCCCTTTCGCTAAGTGTTTGTTTTCAAGAAAAAGCTACTTAATTTTTTTTCTCTTTCCATATCCCAAAATATTTTTCTGTGCACAACGAGAAATTGCTAGTGACCCCTCTGGAACCTCTTTTGTTACCGTCGTCCCAGCCCCAATATAAGCGCCTTTGCCGACTTTCACTGGAGCCACTAACTGGGTGTCACTTCCGATGAAAACATCATCTTCCAAAATCGTCTGAAATTTATTTTTTCCGTCATAATTGCAAGTAATGGTTCCTGCGCCAATGTTTACATTTTTACCGATGCGTGCATCCCCAATATAGGAAAGATGACTGGCTTTAGATCCTTCACCCAGTTGGGTTTTTTTCAATTCAACAAAGTTGCCCACCTTGGAAGATTTTCCCAAATGAGACCCCGGACGTAAATGAGCAAAAGGCCCCACAGCCGCTTTATCTTCTACGATGCTTTCTTCCAGGTAAGAGTAGGCTTTTATTTTTACATTTTGTTTCAAGATCGTGTTTTTTAATAGGGCACCCTGCTCGATGATACATCCACTCCCAATTTGGGTTTTTCCTTCGAGACGAACGTTCGCTGCCAGGGTCACATCCTGACTAATCTTTACGCCGTTTTCTATGTAGATGCTTTCCGGATTTTGTAAGCTGACGCCATTCAACATCCAATGGCTGCGGATGCGTGTCAGCATTTTCTCTTCGGCTTGAGAAAGTTCCAGTTTGCTGTTTACGCCCTGCAGTTCTTCGGAATTGTCTAAAAGAAAACTGCCAACGGAGTGAGACTCTTTTCTTAAAATTTGTAGAAGATCAGTGAAATAATATTCGTGCTTGAGTGGATTTTTTTTAATCTTTTTTAGGGCTTCAAAGAGTAAAGGAAGCGTGGCGACATAGAGGCCGGCATTCACTTCATTGATGCTCGCTTGCTCTGCTACTAAATCGGATTCTTCTACAATTCTTTCGACCAATCCTTTTGCATTGCGCACGATTCGACCATATCCCTTGGGGAGATGGGTTTTAAAAGTAGCCAGGGTGAGTGCGTGTTTATTTTTCTGATGCAGTTTTAGAATTTTTTTTAAGGTCTGACTTGTAATTAAAGGGGCATCGCCAGACAGAATAAAACAATCTCCGCTTTCTTTTTTGAGCGTCTGCTCTGCAGCAAGTACGGCATGGCCAGAGCCTAATTGTTGATTTTGCAAGGCGTAGAAAAGTCCTTTATAAGTTTCTGTCTTTTTTTGAACTTCTTCAGCCTGATGTCCTACGACCAAGACTATTTTAGGGCATTTGATTTGTTGGAGCGCTTCAATGGGATAAGCGAGCATGGGCTTGCCGCACAAGGGATGTAAAACTTTGGGCAAGGCCGACTTCATTCGCGTCCCTTTCCCGGCCGCAAGAATAATGGCAGAAAGATTTTTCATCCTCATTTTATAGAAAATGTGAAGTTCCAGCGCAATCAGAATTACTAAACTTGACAGGGAAAATTTGCTGTGTGATCCGGAAATTGTAATTCGTAACATGAATTCATAGTTTCAAAAGGAGTTCCCCATGGCCAGCGTCAATAAAGTTATTTTAGTCGGTAATTTAGGATCGGATCCCGAGGTGAAATATACTCCCAGCGGTTCTGCCGTTGCTAATTTTACAATGGCAACCCATGAACGTTGGAAAGATGCGAGTGGTCAGGATCAAGAAAAAACAGAGTGGCATCGAATTGTGGTGTGGGGGAAACAGGCTGAAAATTGTGGGCAATATCTCTCCAAAGGCCGCTCTGCTTATATTGAAGGGCGTCTTCAAACACGGGAATGGACGGATAAAGAAGGAAATAAACGTTACACGACTGAAGTGGTCGCCCAAACGGTGCAGTTTTTAGGCTCTGCCCCCGGTGCTGGCGGTGAACGAAGTAAGTCTTACGAATCCGCCCCTGCTCCAAAAGCTAAGGTAGCTGCGGCGGTAGCAGGAGAGGACGATATCCCGTTCTAAAACTCTGCCCCCAAATTAAAATGCAGACTAAAATCCACCGAAGGTCCTGAAGGAACGAGGTCTTCTGCAAATGCCAGCTCCCAGCGAAAGTGTTCCCAAGGCCCTTTGTCGTTTCCTTTCCCTTTAAATCCGATCACCAAATCGAGTGGAATTTCATCCAGACTGGCTAGCCCGGTATCCTTAAAATAAGGGCTGCTCCCCTGAATTTGAGCGAGGACAGAAGCCACTGAGCAAAATTGCACTTCAAAGCTTTGTGAGAAGCTGAAGATGCTTCTATGCAGGTTGGAGTTCAGTTCTTCCATGCCCCCCAAAAAAAGAAAGCCCAGATTCGTGTAGGAATGAAAAATTTTGTAAGATTTTTCCAGAGCCAAATTGAAGTGAAAATCTGGATTGCCACTGCCCAGCCCTTCGGATTTTTTACCCGTTGGAACTTTTAAAGTAGCCCGCAGGCTTAGAGCGGGGGCCCATTTTTCTTCATCCAGGATCCTGGTTTTAAAATAGAGTTCAATATTGGAAAGCCCAAAATCTGTTTTCTTGGGGGCATAAGTTCCGCTAGGAATTTTAACGCTGTAATTAAAGCGCCCATTGGGAACTTCCTCGCGCCCGGCATTCGGGAAACCGAAGGTGTTGTGATAATTTTGAATGAAGGCATCCAAAAAACCACCGCTAAAAGAAAGGAAGGGAAGTTTTATTCCCAGTTCATATCTTTTTCCCAAACCGTAGGAGAAAGAAAACGCGGTTTTGTAGAGTTCCATATCCAAATCGTTCGTACTTCCATTGGCCGCATTTTCCCTTTCAAAAATATTGCTCAGGGTCTCTTGAATCTCAAAGCGAAAATGTCCAGATCCCAAGGTATGTGGAGTTTCAGAAGGGGCCTGAAGAAAAAGTTCCAGCAGGGGGTTTTGGGTTTGAACCGTGAGAGGGCCAAAGCCCTTTTGTTCCTCGGAGCGAAGAGGCTGGGAAAATAAAAAAAGAAAGAGGCTTGCGAGTAGCAGTATTTTTTTCATAAGGGGATATGTGGTTTGAGGTTAATCAAGGAGAACCTTATGTCAGAAAAAATTCGAGAAGTCATCATTATTGGGTCAGGTGCTGCAGGGCTTACTGCGGCAGTTTATAATGCAAGGGCCAATCTCAATCCGCTGGTGATTGATGGGACCTTGCCGGGAGGGCAGCTCACCACCACCACTGAGGTAGAAAATTTTCCTGGCTTTCCGGAAGGGATTATGGGTCCAGAACTCATGGATCGTGCCCGCAAGCAGGCGGAGCGCTTTGGAACCCAGTTTGTTTTTGATCAGGTGGATTCGGTTGATTTTCAGGGGGACATCAAAAAAATCAAATTGTCTTCGGGGCAGGAATTGCTAGCCCATGCAGTGATTATTGCCACAGGGGCAGCGCCTAAATTTATTGGTTTGGAAACTGAAAAGAAACTGATGGGACGCGGGGTTTCCACCTGTGCCACTTGCGATGGTGCCTTTTTCAGAGGCTCCGATTTGATTGTGGTCGGCGGGGGAGATTCGGCTATCGAAGAAGCCAATTTTCTCACCAAATTTGCCAAAAAAGTTTACCTGGTACATCGACGCGATCATCTTCGTGCCTCGAAAATCATGCAGGAGAGGGCCCTGAAAAACCCAAAAATTGAATTTGTTTGGGATTCTGCGGTGGTTGAAATTTTAGGTGAAACGAAAGGAACGGTGGAAGGGGCAAGAATTAAGAACCTGAAAACCAATGAAGAAAAAATTTTGAACGTGGAAGGTGTTTTTGTGGCCATTGGCCATACGCCTAACTCGGCTGCCTTTCGGCCCCAGATTTCTTGTGATGAAAACGGCTATATTTTGACGACCAAAGGCACCCAAACCAACATCCCTGGAGTTTTTGCCGCCGGGGATTGTGTGGACCATGTCTATCGTCAAGCCATCACCGCCGCCGGTCAAGGTTGTCAGGCGGCTTTGGATGTCGAGCGCTATTTGGCTTCGAAAGGCTTGTGAAGAAGGAGAAATATTTTTTAAAAAAATCCGCAACTTTTGTGTGTGGCTGCCGATAACTAAACTGACAACAACCCTCATTAAATGGGAGCCTCTATGAATATTGCAAGTTTAGCCCACAAATTCGAGATCGTTTTTCATACGCTGGAGGGTCTTGTAAGCCCCCCTCAGCCCCCTCCCCCTACAACAGTTTCACGATCAGGTCTAAGATCTGTTGGGAGCTTTCTCCCTTTATCCGCTCCAGCCTTAACCACTTCTATCACCGCCCGCTCTCTTGGGGGAAATTTAGCCAGGATTGGTGTGGCAGTAGCGGCAACAGCAGCCGCCACGGGAATCTTGGCAGCAGGATTGCTTTTAACTCGTGGGACCGCGCTTCGTAGTCCAATTGTCTTAGGGGTGCTCGTGGCTTTAGGTATCGCTGCTTGCGCTGAGGGGGAGTCACGTCCTGTGGATGAGAGCGATGCGGCCTCAGGTGTTGAAGCAGGTCGCCCTACCGAAGTTTCTCCCGTTAACTCTGCCTGCAGTAGAGTGGATGCACTGGTTTACCAAGCCCAAGCGGCCAGGCTAGCCCGTGACGGTGCCTTTGTTTCGTCAATTGCTGCAGATGCGGGTCCGGCGGACGCTGCCGCCAATGATGCTGTCTCAGATATTGGTCCCGATCAAGATGCTTCTGGCGCTTATGTTCCCTCTGAAAGAGCGTTGGTGATCAGGCACCCCAATGCCCAATCTGCTCTTAATGAAATTCATGGCTTGCAAGGCACTATTGGTCCTATCGTCAGTATTCTCGATTCAGGATCTAGCAGCGCCGCTGCTCCCTATCAGGCAGGTCGAGTGGCTATCGTGACCGCAAGAGGAACCGTTTTCTTTTACTCACATAATGGGGCAGATTCAGACTTGCAGGCTTTGTCACCAAGAGGAACGCCAATAGCGGAGCATCCCAATGCCATTCAAGTTTTAAATCAGGCGACTGCGCATGCGTCAGCCCTGGCGAGTGAGATGGGGCAGGGTGATGGGGATGGGGGGATTCAATTTGGAGTGAATCAACCCTTGTTCAGTGTTCTTCAGAGGATTAACCCCAATTCGATCTTTATTTCTTATCGAGGTCTGATGAGTGATGGAGGGGTTGATACGCAGAGTAATGCTCCCTTAGTGATTGTGAATTTGGGAGCAGGAACAGAGGTTCCAGGATTAGTTTACTCAAATGCCTGTCCAACCCTCTCACAACCTGCCCAGCACCCTCAGGATGCGGGGAGTGATGTGTTTGGCGATGTGCCCGATCTTTCGGATGTTGCCGTCAATGATTAAAAATTTCACCTCGAAAAGGGGATCTGTATGAAAAAAATAAAATGTATAATTTTTACCCTCTTTATTTTGTGTGGTTTTTCAAACCTGCTGCATGCGCAAGAGTGTAATTTAAGTGATTTAGGCGATTGTGGAGTCTTGAACAACCACGATGCTCCGGCAGCGAGTGCAGGACGCTACTATGCCCATTCTCTTCGGGAAATGATTCGTAGTGCCTGTACTGTTGGAGGAAACAATACTTTGAATTTTGACCACATCTCTCCAGATGGTACGGGGACCCCCTACAAGACGATTACTCTTTCTCGTGGGCTAGGGCCCTTGATTATTGGTAAGAATCCTGACGGCAGTGCCTGTGCTGCAGGTCGCATAACGGTCCAAGGCCCTACCACAGGAGATCCTGTCATTATCGATGTTTCGGCTTTTAATACTTTTTCGAATGATGATGCCTACCCCACTTGCGCCATTGTACTGGCTGGAGATGGAAATGGCTTACGCAATATAGAAATCCGCGGAGGAGTCAACTCGGTTTGTATTGAAGGAAACGGTAACAGTGTTTCCTTTAACACCCTAGTGAATGACAGGTTCTCAGCCATTCGGGTGAATGGGGCAAGCAATCAGGTGGTAGGAAATTATGTGGGTGTTTATTCCTCTGACCTTGCGGATAGTTCTCATGGTGGCAATCAGATGGGAATTTTGGGTGCCGGTAATAATAATCGAATAGAGGCCAACACCATTAAGTTTAATAGCAATGCAGGCATTGCCTGGTTTGCCGGAACAGGGAACCGATTTCTCCAGAATATTATTGCTCAAAATGGAATAGGTATTGGCCTGCAACCTGGGGTTCACAACGGCATTCAGCCTCCTATTGTAAATTCTGCTTGTGCCGAGCGGGACACCGCCGGCGCTTGTGATTTGTGGAATGTCTCCGTGACGGGTGTTGCAAATGCTTCTGTGGATATCTATAAAGTGGACACTTGTTGGCCCGATGCATCCGATCCTTCCTGTACTGCCAATGCAGGGAGAGGGCAGGGGGAAGGAATAAAATTGTTGTCTACCAATGTAACTCTTTCTGCCGGAGATCCTCCCTCACCGGGTTGTGTTGCACTTGCCGATGGAAAAGTTCGCTGTACAGTGAACATTGCGGATCCAGAGCTCACCGGAACTGACAAAATTACAGCCATTCAAACCACCAACGATGGAAGTTCGGAGTTTGGAATTAATATTCCCTTAAATAATTCCACGTTGTTGATTCCCGATGCGGGCTTTGCGCTTGCTTGCCTGCTGAACGGTACCTGCGGATTTGCCCCCAATCTTCCCACTTGCGGGGATGGAATTGTGAACCAAGCCTCTGAAGTCTGTGATGGTGAAGTGGGCTGTACTGCCCTGTGTCAGCCTGCCACGGGTTATACCTGTACTCAGAATCCGCCGGATGCAATGGGACAAGTCCATAGTACTTGTACTCTCACTGTCACTCCTAGTTGCGGTAACGGAACTTGTGATCCTGGTGAGACGTATGCCAGCTGTCCAGCGGATTGTCCTGCACCTCTTCCTGTTTGTGGAGACGGAACCTGTAATGGAACCGAGACCCATGCTACTTGTCCAGCGGATTGTCCTACACCTCCTCCTGTTTGTGGAGACGGAACCTGTAATGGAACCGAGACCCATGCTACTTGCCCTGCAGATTGTCCCGCACCTCTTCCTGTTTGTGGAGACGGAACCTGTAATGGGACCGAAACCCATGCTACCTGCCCTGCAGATTGTCCTGCCCCTCCTCCTACCTGTGGCAATGGGACCTGTGATGCCACTGAGACGGCAAGCTCTTGTCCGGCCGATTGTGTTCCCAATAGTGGCTGTAATTTTAATGGGACTTGCGATATAGGCGAGACGGTTTCCTCTTGTGCCCACGATTGCACGGTAGGCCCTGGTTGTAATCGTAATGGAACCTGTGATGTGGGTGAAACCACTGCCACTTGTGCAAGTGATTGCGTGGTGACCCCCAATTGTAATCGGGATGGCATTTGCAATAGTGGCGAGACGCTTGATACCTGTGCCTCGGACTGTACAGGCGTGACATCTCACTGCAATAACAATGGAGTTTGCGATGCAGGGGAAACGAATGCTACCTGTCCACTGGAGTGTCCTGTTACCCCCACTTGCAATAACAATGGAACCTGCGATGCGGGGGAAACCCTTGCGAATTGCCCCTCAGATTGTTCCCCTCCCACAGGATTGAATCCTCCAACTGAATTGACGGCGCAGGTTGCTCCAGGGCAAGTGACGTTACGATTTAAAGATAACTCCACAACCGAGGAAGGTTATCGCATTACTCGTGCCCAAGGCGAATGTGGTCCTGCAGACGGGACAGGTGTTCGACCCAATACCGATTTTACGACGGTGGGGACTATTCCTTCTGCGAATCCAAGCAGTACGGGGCCTGTAGAATATGTGGACAGTGCGGGAGTCGCTAACAACACTATTTACTGTTATCGTGTGACGGCCTTCCAAGGAACGAATAGCACGTCCTTTGCCCAGGTGCAGGTCAGCATGCCGGATGTGGGTGCGAATCCTGGAGGGGGAAATCCTCCCCCTGCTGGGGAAGATATAGATGTTCAGGGGGGAGGTTGTTCCATGGGTGGAGCCTTTGCTTACTCCGGCAGCCCCCTTGGCTTCTCTGGTTTTGCCCTTGGTTTGCTGGTTCTGATTAGGCGTCAATTTAAAAGGGCGAGTTTCGAAAGAAGCTCACCCTTTTCAATATGACGTAAGAATCAAAAGGAATAATTTTATCTTTTTACCCACCCGTTTTTTTCATTCACAAAAACAAGTTTAGGTTCGTGTCGAGCAATTTCTGCCTGATCCATCAGAGAAAAACTGGTGATGATGACAAGGTCCCCCTTTTTAGCGAGATGAGCCGCTGCACCATTAATACAAATGGTGCCTGATCCTATTTCTCCGCGCAGGGCATAGGTTTGAAAGCGATGTCCGTTAGTTACATTCCATACATGAACTTTTTCATTAGGAATAATATCTGCAGCATCGAGTAAAATAGAATCGATGGTAATACTCCCTTCATAATGAAGATCGGCATCAGTAACAGTGGCTCGGTGGATTTTAGATTTTAGAATAGATCGAAACATGTTTTTTCCTCAGTTTATAAGGGGTTCCTTGTATCAAACTGTGAAATAGTGTCAAGCGACTGAACAGTAATTGACAAGCAGAAATGCTTTTGTTACCTGAAAAAACCCCATTTTCAGGTGTTGTGTCGCCATCAAATGGGGGTGGTCTTTAGAGAGCAACGGCTTTGCTGTTGTGAACGAATAGGGGACGTAGCTCAGTTGGGAGAGCGCTTGAATGGCATTCAAGAGGTCGAGGGTTCGATTCCCTTCGTCTCCATATAATTCAGAAGTGGGGTTTTTAGGTAGCCCCCTTGGTGGGGATAATTCATCAAGCTAAAAGAGTTCCTTTCTTTTAGCACAGTTTTATTAGGCTGTTTGCAGCCCTTCAGAGGCATATCTTCCCCAGCCTTGACCCGGGGTCGGATCGTAATAATTTACTGAAGCTTGACCTCGCGGGTCGCCATTTGAGTTGCTTCCATACAACTGAATGATTTGCCCGTTCATTTTAATCTGATTTGCGGTCCACCAGCCTTGTCCGCCAGTGGCTGTTGATTCGGATGCAGGTCGATCTGAGAACGTTCGTTCTGGATAAATAGACTTTAAAAGTTCTATACTCAACCGAGTAACTTCTCTCATGGTGGTATCATAGACACCATTATCTGTCGTGTTTGAAGCTGCTATGCCTCGATGAATTCTTGGATCAATACCTGCCAGAAATTGTGCCATTTTGTTGTCGGGTCTAGCAGGAGGGAAAACACCAGTGTTATGGGCTTGATCCAGTTCATCGTTAGTAATTTGACCATCTCCGTTTGCATCAATTTCAGGATAGAAATGCTGTAGCTTCTGAATCAGTTGGTCACGAGTGAGACCTGGTACTTTTGCAAGTATGCTCTGATAGTATGCTGGTAAAGGTTCGGCGGTTACTCCTGTGGTAGGATCAACCGAGGGCGTACCGTCAGCCCCTGCTGTCCCTAAGAAGCTCAATTTTCTGGCGTTGGCGCCCGCTGTAGGGGTGTTGTTTATCTGATGGTTCCCTGTCCCCGTGCCTAAATCGCCTCCGAAGGTAATATGATCGGGTGGGACATCAAACTTTATATGTTGCGCCATGCCATCTACGTTGAAGGTCTCTTTTAAATGAGTGGCATCAAAGTGACCGCTAGCATTTGGAGCAGCATCGTACACTTTGATTACGTAACTATTTCCATTTGGCTCCACATCCCAATACTCACTATTGGAAGTGCAGTGGAGTTGCACATCACCGCGTGCGATAATGGTGTTGGTTTTTCCATCCCCACGGGTATAAATATTGAAGTTCGCGCCATCCCACACACGTGTGCCATTAGGTCCAGCGGGATTAGTTGGATCATCCCCTTGCACCGCCACCGCAGGAGTGGTGGCTGCTCCAGGGGCACCGATGTGAATTTTATCATCCATACCACTCGTCCAACTTGTAGGGGCTGTGCCTGGGGCGGAGCTATAGCTCACGTTGCTGGCCGCAAAGCCTTGCAGATTCATGGTCTGTATTTGTCGCGCATTCACTGTGCGTACCAGTTTTGTCGGATCTGGATCGCGCCCAGCGGTAGGGGCCTCGCTGTAAACTTCAATTTTGTAGTTGCCGTCGGCATTTTTGGTGACGACTGCGTATTGGCTGCGGTTATCCGATCTTAAAGTAAGGGCATCGGTATCCACTTGGTAAACGATCCCCGAATTGTCATCCATTCCTGCCCGGAGGGTGACGGTATCCTGAGTGTTCCACACTTTTGTCGTTACTCCACTGGTGTCTGTTGTGCTGGTATCATTTGGCGTCAGGTCGTGGTCTGCAGCACGGGTGGTGGGGGTGCCTGAGGCTACTTGCAGTTTAATGCGTTGAGGGCTACTGGCATCGGTAAGGCCTGTCCCAAATACAATATGGTCTGGATCAACATTTAAGTTCACTTTCAAATTTCGGAAATCATCAATTTTTGCAGTCCATTTCACATCATCCGGATTGTTGGAATTGCACACTTTGTAGGTATATTGTTTGCTTGTGGCATCGTAGGAGAGGAACACATAATCTCTTGTAGAATTCACATTCATGTTGACTGTGCCATTCACCGAGACCTCTCCATCGAGATCGGCAGGATAAATGTCCGCTTTAGCATTTGCTCCAGCAATGTCCCAAATGTAAGTGCCATTTTCAGTTCGAGTGGGTGCGGTGCCTTGAGGGGCGGGTTGAGTGTTTTCATCTCCTGCAACGACAGCTTTGCATTTGCTTTTCAGTGCGGCAGGAATGGCATCCACCTGGTCGACAGATCCTACGTGGATATTCAATTTAAAGTCGCTACGGTTAGAGTTTGGAAATACATAACGTTGGTCGGTGCCATCCCGCATATGTCGAATGACGACAATCTGGTTTTGGCCAGCCACTGCGGGATTAGGCTCACTGGTGACGCGGATTTGATCGGAAGAAGAGGGAAAATTTAAGTCGACAATATTTTGATACGAAACCACGGTGCGTTTGTCGGCGGTGGCTTGAAACGCAAAGCTGTTACCAGTGCTATACACCGAACCATCGTAGACGAGTTGATTGTCGTCCATGTAATCGGGAGTAGTATTGCCACCCAAAGGAGTTGCTGCTGGGGTACCGGGAACAGGGGCTGTGTTTCCTCTTGTAGGGTCCCAAGAACTGCTAACGCCAGCAGCCAGGGCGCTGAGGCCATATTGATTGAGCTCGTCCATCACTTGGGCGCGGTTTGCAGCCACTTGAGCCAGTTCGGAAGCGCTTAAATTTCCACCGCTCTCCAGGGCAGAGAGTTGTTGTAAATAAGGAACCGCCTGACTTTGAGCCCATTGTAAAATTTCTGAAGGAACGCCGCTGGTATTTGGAGCGGTAGTAGTGGTTTGGGGGCCAAGAGGAGTGGTAGTGAGACTTTCCGTATAGGTGTGGGGTCTGTTAACTCCGGGTCCGGGGATATTGTTAGACATCGTTTCCTCCAAGGCGTTAAATTTATCAAATCAGCTTATTATAGCAATAATTTTTGCCAACGTAAGCATTATCGTCAGGGGTTGTTATAAAAGTTGTGTTTAAAAAGCCAACTTGACTCTTTTTTTTGGGATGGCTAGCCAGACCAGCATGACAAGTCTTATTCGCTCTGAAATTGTAGCCCTAAAAAAATATAAACTTGCGGCTCGTCCGGAGGCCATCAAGCTCAATCAAAATGAAATGCCTTACGATATCCCGGGGGATATTAAGGCGAAAGTACTTGAAAAGCTAGTTTTAATTCCTTGGAATCGCTATCCTTTTTCACAACCTTATTCCTTGTTGAATAAACTGTCTGAATTCTATCACTGGCCCAGTGAAGGCATTGCCGTGGTGAATGGTTCTAATGTACTGATTCAGGCCATTGTTTTGGCGACTTCCTTGAAGAGCAGGGTGCTTGCGCTGGATCCCAGCTTTAGTTTGTATGAACTGGAGGCCAAGGCCTTGGGGAATAAGGTCGATTTGATTCCTTTGGGGGAAAATTTCAGCTTTCCTCTAAAGGCTATTTTGGAAAAAATTGAAAAAACCCCGCCCAGTTTGATTTTTCTGGCTAATCCCAATGCCCCTACGGCAAACCTCTTTCCCAAAGAAGAGATTTTACAGGTGATTCAAAAGGCAAAATGTCTGGTGGTGGTAGATGAGGCCTACTGCCATTTTGCAGATTATGATTTATTGTCTGAACTCCCCAGTTATAAAAATTTAATTTTGTTAAGGACTTTTAGCAAAGGCTATGGATTGGGAGGTGTACGCCTGGGGCTTGCTTTGGGGCATGAGGAAATTATCAGTGAAATTTCGAAGGTGTTGTTGCCTTACTGCGTGAGTGCTTTGAACGAGGTCTTGGTGGAATCCGTGCTCGATCATCCTGAACTGCTTGAAAAAAGAGTGACCACCCTCAAAATCAACCGATCTTGGCTCTACCAGGCGATGTGTGCCGTCCCCCACATTAAAGTTTATACTTCTCAAACCAACTTCATCATTTTTCAACTGCAAGATGCAGAAAAGACCTTTCAAGACCTTCTCAACGAAGGTGTACTCATCCGCAATGTAAGCACGCCCAGCTTGCCTCATACCTTGCGAGTGAGTGTGGGAACTCAGGAGGAAAATGAAAAGTTTGTGAAGGCTTTGGAGAAGGTGATGAAGAACCATAAGTAACTGCTCAGGTAGCCCTGGAAATTGCGAGGACTGCCGAGCAATCCTTGAGCAAAGAGTAAAATGGACCCCCGATTTCTCGGGGGTGACGTAAGTTCTGTTCTTGAGTTCCGCAGATTTTAGTAAGAAGCCACTCTGAAAAGTCCTCTCTCCCTTGAGGGGAGAGAGTCAGAGAAAGGGTGATCCTGAGTGCACTAGAAATACCCCTCACCCTGACCCTCTCCCTCAAGGGGAGAGGGGAAATGCTTTATAGATGGGTACTTGCCAAGAATGAGCAAAAAATGATTCTTAAAATCTGCGGAACTCAAGTTCTGTTTTAATCCTTACCAATAATTGCGAGTTCCGCAGCAATTGGAAGGGGGACCTGAGTAGTTACATCTGTCCTATCGTAATAATATCTTTTTGATCAGCCACATAGCTGAGGGCATAGGCCATTTCTCCGTGTGTCTCTGCATGAATCGTAAAAAGGGGCTCGTTTTTTTCTAGCCGTTTTTGAAGAGGCGCGTGGAGTACAAGCCCTGCAGCACTAGATTCTGGGGCCCCAGCGAGTTTTGCGACCTTGGCCAGTTTTCGATTATCGATGACTTGCACAATGCCCTTTTGAGGAGCGAGCACCACTTGAGTGAACGCGGCTTTTTGAGAAAAATGCAAGCCTCCCTGAGCTTCGCAAATGGCCTGGAATTTCTTCCAGGCACGGCCATCTTCCAAAATACTTCGAGCCAGGGTTTGACTCTCTTTTTCTTTGGCGAGGCCTGCAAGTTCAATCATCTTGGCCGCAAGGGAAAGGGATTTTTCGCGTAGATCCTGAGGAGCCTCTTTTTCTCCCTGGAGCACGGCCAGAACATCATTGGCTTCTAACGTAGGACCAATGCCACGACCAATGGGTTGAGTGCCATCCGTCAACATCACATAGATTTCAAGCCCAATGGCCTTTCCCGTTTGTTCCAGGTGTCGTTTTAAGGCCTCAGCCATTTCAGGGCTTCTCACCTTGGCTGTGGGGCCCACCGGCATGTCGATCAGCACATGCGTAGAACCCGCGGCTGCCTTTTTGGATAGGATGGAAGCCACCAGCTGTCCTTCACTATCCACCTCGAGGGCACGTTCAATCCGAATCAAAATATCATCTGCCGGGCTCAAATGAATGGCGCCTCCCCAGGCCAGACAAGCCCCCTCCTTTTCAACCACTCTCTTCATGGTGGCGAGATCCAGATCCACATTGGTGAGCGTGGCCATGGTGTCTGCGGTGCCTGCCGGAGAAGTAATGGCACGGGAAGAAGTCTTGGGCATGACAAGACCCGCGGCCGCTACAATCGCCACCACGATGGGGGTGGTTCGATTGCCGGGAAGTCCGCCCACGCAGTGTTTGTCGACAATGAGAGGCTGTTGCCAACAAATTTTTTCCCCCACTTGAATCATGGCCCGGGTAAGGCCAATGATTTCCTGGCCGTCCAAGCGGTCACCCACGCAGGCTGAGATTAAAGAAGAAAGCTGGATATCAGTATATTTTCCTTCGACCACATCCTGAATGATGGATTGCATCGCCTCCCCGGAAAGACGGTGCCCATAAAGCTTTGCTCGCACATGCCCCATGGACTGAACGGGAGGAGGATGGGCAAAGGTGGCCGTTTCACCCTCCAGAGGAGAAAGCAGTTTCCAGGCTGCTTCCGAAAGGCCGGCCTCCTGCGGGTCTAAGATGCCATCGTGCACGATATTCAAGGTGGCAATAATTTGATGATGAGAGGTGAGTACCTGAACCCGTGAATGGGCTTCAAATCCTTCTGAACGACACACGGGACAATCGTCTCTCATATACACCACAGCTTCCTGATGGGTATCAATGCCCAGACGTTTCAGTTTTAAAGAATGTGGATTCATTTTTTTACCCCGGTTTTCAGGATTGTGTTTTCCAGGCGCTCTAATCGTTCCGAGATTTCTTTCAGGCTTTCTTCAATCTTTTTCTGTTTCTCTTCTTCCAGCTGAATTTCCTGCTGCAGAGGCACCATTTCTTCCTCCACTTCTTCTTTCATCAGGCCGGACACAATGAGACCGGTAAAGCTGATGAAAAGCACCGTCCCCGTATACATAAGGGCAATCCCGATAATCCTCCCCCAAAAAGTCTGAGGCAATATATCGCCATAGGCCACAGTGGTGATAGTTGAAATGCCCCACCACAAGCTGTCAAAATAAGTTTTCATCTGGGACTTCGGACCCTTTTCGAGATAATAGACGATCACAGTGGCAATCATCAAAATGGAATTCCCTACAATGGTCAGATAAATAAAGGTGGGCTCAAGAAAGACCTTGAAGATCTTGCGGGTTTCTTTTTTAAATACTTTGGTTAATTTCTTCATAGGGGGCCCAATGAATGTCCTTTCTGCAAAATAAAATCCTGCATGGCCTTCAATACTTCTTTTTTTGCCTGATAATGGGGAATGTGGGCGCAGTGGGGAATAAGCAAGGAGCTTGCTTCTCCTTTTACCTGACGAAGAATGGCCTCCACTTGAGCTGGGCTTCCATACTCATCTTCCTCTCCCTGGATAATCAGGCTGGGGCAGGTGATGGGGGAAAGATATTTTTCAATATTCCAATGGCGATGAGTCTCTGCCAGCCAGGTGTCGATCCATGCCGAGAAGAGGGTCTCGGTTTTTTCGCCATGAAATTTGGAGAGTTTCTTTTTGAAATCGCTGATCTCAGCCCAGTGAAGGACCTTGCGTAAGCCCTCAAGGGTAATTTCCTCGACAAACACATGAGCTGCCTCGGTGATAATCCCCTGCAGATGAATATCGTTCGGGCAGGCCCCAGCAAAAATAAGGGCAATGGATCCGCCATCGCTATGGCCGATTAATATTGTTTTTTTGATCTGACAGACTCGTAACACTTCTGGAAGAATCTTCAGGGCTTCTTCTTCCAGATATTGAGAATTTCTTTTTTGAGTGAGGGCATCGGAGTGTCCATAACCTTGGCGATCATAAACCAGGGCTGGGCAGTCTGTGAGGCGCACCAGCTCTTCGGGAAAGCCTCTCCATTGCTCGATGCTTCCGATGGCATCGTGAAGAAAAACCAGGGTGGGTTTTTGGGAATCGATTTTGCTTGGGGAACCTGGTGTAATTCGCTGAGCCCTCAGGCGGGTGTTGGCTACCTGGACAGTTTGATTTTGGAGGATGGAATTTTGTTTCATGCCTAATACAGCTTCCCTCTTTGTTTGAACTCTTCCGCCTTTTCTTTCATCCCCAGCTCCAAGGCCTTTTCCGCAGCTTCCAAGCCTTTTTTCTCCGCATATTCCCGCACATCCTGAGTGATTTTCATCGAGCAAAAATGCGGTCCGCACATCGAACAAAAATGGGCTTCTTTTGCCGCGTGTTGAGGCAAAGTGGCGTCGTGATACAATTTGGCGGTATCGGGATCGAGCGAGAGGTTGAATTGATCTTCCCACCTGAATTCAAAGCGGGCTTTCGATAAAGCATTGTCACGCCTCTGCGCGCCGGGATGTCCTTTCGCAAGATCTGCCGCGTGGGCCGCAATTTTGTAGGCGATGATGCCGGCCTTCACGTCTTCCCGATTCGGCAGGCCCAAATGTTCTTTGGGGGTCACATAGCAAAGCATGGAAGTGCCAAACCAGCCAATCATGGCTGCGCCTATCGCAGAGGTGATGTGATCATAACCGGGGGCGATGTCGGTGGTTAAAGGTCCCAAAGTATAAAAAGGAGCTTCGTTGCAATACTTCAACTGCAGATCCATATTTTCTTTAATAAGCTGCATGGGCACGTGCCCGGGGCCTTCAATCAGGGTTTGCACGTCGTGTTTCCAGGCAATTTGAGTGAGCTCCCCTAAAGTTTTGAGTTCCTCAAATTGGGCCTCATCGTTGGCATCCGCAATAGAACCGGGTCTCAGGCCATCTCCCAGAGAAAAAGAAACATCGTAGGCCTTCATGATTTCACAGATGTCTTCAAAGTGGGTGTAGAGAAAATTTTCTTGATGATGCGCCAGGCACCACTTGGCCAAAATAGAGCCCCCGCGGGAAACGATGCCGGTCAGTCGTTTGGCGGTGAGGGGAATATAGGCGAGTCGCACACCCGCATGGATGGTAAAATAATCGACTCCTTGCTCGGCCTGTTCGATCAGGGTGTCGCGAAAGATTTCCCAAGTAAGCTCTTCGGCCTTTCCATTTACTTTTTCCAAGGCCTGATAAATGGGAACCGTTCCAATAGGTACGGGGGAATTTCTCAAAATCCATTCCCGCGTTTCATGGATATTTTTCCCCGTCGACAAATCCATGATGGTGTCTGATCCCCAGCGAATGCCCCACAACATTTTTTCCACTTCTTCTTGAATAGAGGAGGTGACCGCAGAATTTCCCAGATTGCCATTAATCTTCACCAGAAAATTTCGTCCGATGATCGTGGGTTCCAGTTCAGGATGATTGATATTGGCGGGGATGATCGCTCGACCTCGAGCTACTTCATCTCGCACGAATTCAGGAGTAATTTGTTTAGGGATATTGGCCCCAAAGGATTCTCCGGGATGTTGCGGCCCTAAATAATTCAAACGCTGGTTTTCACGGATGGCAATGTACTCCATCTCGGGAGTGACCATTCCTTTTTTGGCGTAATGCATCTGGCTGACATTCCCGCCTGCCTTGGCACGACGGGGATTACGCCGGATGTGTTCAAATCTTAATGAATCGAGATGCCTCTCTTTCAAGCGCTCTCGCCCATAAAGAGAAGAAAGAGCTGGTAAAACTTCGGTGTCGTTTCTTTCACTAATCCATTCTTCGCGCAGAGGAGCTAATCCTTTCAATAAATCGATTTGAGCAGAGGGGTCGGTGTAAGGCCCGGAGGTGTCATAGACGGTGAGGGGAGTGTTGGGTATTTTGCCTTGAGGACCCAACGTGTCACTCAAACGGATTTCCCTTAAAGGCACACGAATACTGGGTTTGGAGCCGGTCACATAAACCTTGCGTGAATTCGGAAAGGGCTGGGTGATGGCAGAATCAATCTGGTGAAGCTCGTCCCGCATTTTGCTTGTGAGTGCACTCATGAATACTCCTGTTGGATGTCGTTCTTGATTTAATAGAACTGTAGTTTTTGTCTAGTGGCAAATTTAGACAGTAACTTGAGTTCCGCAGATTTTAAGAATCATTTTTTGCTCATTCTTGGCAAGTACCCATCTATAAAGCATTTCCCCTCTCCCCTTGAGGGAGAGGGTCAGGGTGAGGGGTATTTCTAGTGCACTCAGGATCACCCTCTCTCTGACTCTCTCCCCTCAAGGGAGAGAGGACTTTTCAGAGTGGCTTCTTACTAAAATCTGCGTAACTCAAGACAGTAAATAAAGTAGTGGGGCATTGGATTGGGCGTGAGGGGAGTTCATGGGGCAGTATTTTTATTTTTGATTGAGAAAATAGTAAGACAGGAGTCTATACTCCCTCCATGCTTACCCAAGCCTTTTATCGCTATCTTTCCACCGAAAAAAACTATGCGCTTCACACCCAGAAAAACTATGCGCGAGATCTGTCGGAATTTCAGAATTTTCTGAACGAGCAGTGCGCAGATTTGGTGAAGGGACAAGAAGTGCTTTGGGAAAAGATTTCTGTGCGGGAGATTCGAGCTTTTATCGCCTGGCTCTTGAAAAAAAACTCAAAAACTTCGGTAGGGCGTAAGCTTTCTACCCTAAAATCCTTCTACCATTTTGCGGTAAAAAAAGGCTTGCTTCAATCCAACTTGGCTCGACTGATTCCTTCCCCTAAAAAAGCAAAGGTGTTGCCACGTTTTTTAAGTGTCGACGAGACCTTTCATCTGATTGAAAATATCTCTCCCAAAAAAGAAAAGTTTAAGCTGAGAGATCAAACTGTTTTTGAACTCTTGTATGGTTGTGGTCTTCGCGTGAGTGAGTTGGTGGGCTTGAATAAAACGGATATCGATTTTTCCTCAAAAATTTTGAGGGTACGGGGCAAGGGTTCCAAAGAGCGTATTGTGCCTATTCCCCAAAAAGTTTTTGACCTCTTGCAATGCTATGTCCAATCCCAGCCAGAAGGCGGTGGCGCTTTATTTTTAGGAACACGGGGAAAGTGCCTCTCTGTGCGCAGCTTGCAAAAATTATTGGAACAGTATCAGCTCAAGCTGGGCATGGGCCGAAAAATAAGCCCGCATGGACTCCGTCATTCTTACGCGACGCATCTGTTGGGAAATGGGGCCGATCTCAGGAGCTTGCAGCAACTGTTGGGGCATGCTTCTTTATCGACCACTCAAAAATATACACATCTTTCTTTAGAAAAATTGATGGAGATTTACGATAAAAGCCATCCTAAGGCTTAGTTTTCTTTATTTACAAATAGTTACAATATAGATACTATTTAAATTTTATGGGTAAAATTCGACGTGGAAATTATATTTTTATCAGTTGGATTGGAGATCATGGACATCACGTCCACGTGTATAAAGATCAGAAAGAAATATTGAAATGGGATCTTCAGGGAAAGAAAGTTATCAAAGGTAAAGCGACACGCAACTTAATCAAAATAATTGAAGAACTTCAGAAAGAAGGCTTGCTATGAAAATATTAGAAGTAATTCCAAATAATAGAAAAAAAAGTTTTGAAGTTAAAATTAAAAAAGGCTTATTTGAAATACCTTATGCGCGTTTAAGATTAAAGCCTACTCTGTTAGATAAAATAGTAGAAGTTTTTGTCGATAAAGAGCTGGCTTCGAAAGGCTTCACCTACAAGCTTCAATCGGGAAAAGAGGACAGTGTTCTTATAGACCAAGTCTTGGAATACAATAGAGATAGCGATTATTTACATCAAGCTCTTCTTTATAAACTTAGTTTAGAAGCCCAAACTCTTCTTGAAAAAAGTAAACTTACGAAAAGGGCGATTATTCGTCGAATGGGGACTTCACCCACCCATTTCTATCGTCTACTGGACCAAACAAACACTCACAAAACAGTGGATGAAATGATTAAACTTCTAAATGCCTTGGACTATGAAGTGGCTATTAAATTAAAAAAGGTGGCTTAATCTTTCCCTGACAAAATAGCCTCATTTTTCCCTTGGAAAATCTGTGAGATTCTATATGAGAGTAGGTTCTCTAATTTTTTATAGATAGATTGAGGCCCCCATGAGTTCAGAAATTATTCCCCATACCTTTCATGCCACCACCATTGTGGCGGTAAAGAAAGATGGAAAAATCGCTATTGCCGGAGATGGGCAGGTGAGTTTGCAAAATACCATTATGAAACATTCGGCAAGGAAGGTAAGGCGGATGAAAAATGGCAAGGTGGTAGCTGGTTTTGCCGGTTCCACGGCAGACGCCTTTACCCTCTTTGAAAAATTTGAGGCCAAGCTCGATCAATTTCAGGGCAATATTGTGCGTGCTGCTGTAGAACTCGCTAAAGACTGGCGTACCGATCGCGTTTTGAGAAGGTTAGAGGCCTTACTGATCGTTGCGGACAGTGAGAATATTTTAACCCTGTCGGGGAATGGGGATGTCATTGAACCCGATGATGGCGTGAGTGCCATTGGTTCCGGTGGCCCCTTCGCGATGGCGGCTGCCCGTGCACTTTTAAGACACTCAAATTTGTCGGCTAAGGAAATTGCCGAGGCAGCGATGAAGATTGCCTCAGAAATTTGTATTTACACCAACGATCACATTTACGTGGAAGAAGTTTAATTATGGAAAGTTTTACACCGAGAGAAACCGTGGCAGAACTGGATAAATTCATCATTGGTCAGGCAAACGCAAAGCGAGCCGTGGCTATTGCCCTGAGGAACAGATGGCGGCGCCAACAGGTGCCTAAAGAGCTTCGTGATGAAATTGCGCCCAAGAACATCATCATGATTGGGCCGACGGGCGTGGGTAAAACCGAGATTGCGCGTCGTCTGGCCAAGCTTTCCAACGCCCCTTTTATTAAAGTAGAAGCCTCCAAATTTACTGAAGTCGGATATGTGGGCAAGGATGTGGAATCCATCATTCGTGAGCTTACCGAGTTGGGCGTGAACATGCTCAAGGAAGAAGAAAAAAAGAAGGTGTTTAAAAAAGCAGAGGAATTGGTGGAAGAAAAACTGCTGGATCTTCTTATCCCTCCTCCAAAGAAAAGCGCGAAGAATGTCGAGGTTAGCACGAATTTGGATTTATCTACCGATGCGCAAGGGAATGCCATCACTCCACCCCCTGCGCCAGCGCCCGCGGAAGATACGCGAGAAAAATTTCGTGGCATGTTGAAAGAAGGAAAATTGGAGGAGCGTTTTGTAGAACTGGAAGCCGCAGCAAGCGCTCACATGCCGATGGTAGAAATCGTGGCGGGTGGTAATTTGGATGAGATTGGCATGAACCTGCGGGATATGTTTCAGAACATGATGCCTAAATCGAATAAAAAACGGAAAGTGAAGGTTTTGGAGGCCAGACAAATTTTACTTCAGGAAGAGGCCTCAAAATTGGTGGATATGGAGAAGGTAACGAAACTTGCTGTGGATAGGGTAGAGCAAAATGGAATTGTTTTTCTGGATGAAATCGACAAGATTGCCGGAGGCGGAGGAGGCCAGGGCCCCGATGTTTCCCGGGAAGGGGTGCAGCGTGATATCTTGCCCATTGTGGAAGGTTCTACAGTCAATACGAAGTATGGCATGGTGAAAACCGATCATATTTTATTTATTGCAGCAGGGGCTTTTCATGTCTCCAAGCCTTCCGATTTGATTCCAGAACTCCAGGGACGTTTCCCAATCCGGGTGGAGCTCGATTCGCTGACGGAAAATGATTTTTATAAAATATTAACCGAACCTGAAAACTCGCTGACCAAGCAATATGTGGCCCTGCTCAAAACCGAAAAAGTGGATATTGTTTTTCAGGAAACCGGACTTCGAGAAATGGCGGGCTTTGCCTGCCGGGTGAACGAACAAACCGAAAATATCGGCGCGCGCCGCTTGCATACCATTATGGAGCGCGTGTTGGATGATGTTTCCTTCATCGCCCCCGAAATTCCTGGAGATAAAATAGAAATTGATGATCGCTATGTGAGTGATCGTTTAAAAGAGATCGCCCAGAATCAGGATTTGAGTCGATATATTTTATGATTATTTCCTCCCCTTAAGCTAAGGGGAGGTTAGGAGGGGTTATGTCCAATTGAATCCGATTGCCATAACGCCCCCTGACCCCCTCTTAGCTTAAGAGGGGGTACCCAAATGCAAGAAGCCCTGCAAAAAGCCAAAGTTTTAATTGAGGCCCTTCCCTATATTAAAAAATTCTCGGGCAAGACCATCGTGATCAAGTACGGTGGGCACGCCATGGTGGATGAAAATCTGAAGGAGACCTTCGCAAAAGATATCGTCTTGATGAAATACATTGGATTGAATCCCATCGTGGTTCATGGGGGAGGTCCTCAAATTGGAGGTTTGCTGAAGCAGATGGGGATTGTTTCAGAATTTCACAAAGGGATGAGAATCACCGATGCGAAAACCATGGAGGTGGTCGAAATGGTTTTGGTGGGAAATGTGAACAAAGAAATTGTGGCCTTGCTGAATCAGCATGGGGGACGTGCGGTGGGTTTATCGGGCAAAGATGCAAATCTTGTGGTTGCTGAAAAAGTTCCTACAGACGAAGGGGTCGATTTAGGACAAGTGGGTCAGGTGACCAAGGTAAATCCAGAAATTTTAACTTCTTTGGAAATAAACAATTTTATTCCCGTGATTGCTCCGGTGGGAGTGAGTGAAAAAGGGGCGGCCCTCAATATTAATGCCGATTTGGTAGCGAGTGCCTTGGCGGGGGCCTTGCGTGCTGAAAAGCTTCTCTTACTCACCGATGTAGAAGGGGTGAAAGATGAGACTGGAAAGCTACTCTCCAAGCTGAGTTCAGAAGATTCAGCCCGCTTCATTCAATCGGGTATTATTAAAGGGGGGATGATTCCCAAAGTGGAATGTTGTCTGGAAGCCCTGAGAGCTGGCGTAAAAAGCGCCCACATTATCGACGGAAGAATTCCTCATGCCATCCTTTTAGAAATATTCACCGATCAAGGGGTGGGGACGGTGTTTACATGAATACTCAAGCCCTCATAAAAAAATCCTCCCAATTCCTTTTCAACAACCTCAAACGCCTGCCCATTGTCTTCGAAAGGGGAGAGGGTTGCTGGCTTTACGACTTGGAGGGGAAAAAGTATCTGGATTTGGTGGCAGGGATTGCGGTGAATGTGTTGGGGCATGCCTATCCTAAGATGAGTGAAGTGATTGCAGAACAATCCAAAAAACTTATTCATACTTCAAATCTTTATCAAGTAAGATATCAAGTTGAACTTGCTGAAAAACTGGCCAGTATTTCTTTTGCCGATAAATCTTTTTTCTGTAATTCGGGGGCTGAAGCCAACGAGGCGGCGCTGAAACTTGCTCGTAAATATCAGAAGGTGAATGGCCATCCGGAGCGTTTCAAGCTGTTGACCTTCGAAGGCTCCTTTCACGGTCGAACCTTGGCGATGATCAATGCCAATGCCTCTCCCAAATTTAGAAAAGGTTTTGAACCGGATGTGCCAGGCTTTGTTTATCTGCCCTTTGGAGATCTCCAGGTCGTGCAGCAATTGTTAGAAAAAGATACTGAGATCGCTGCCCTGCTCGTCGAACCTATTCAAGGCGAGGGAGGGATCAACATTCCTCCTTCAGGTTATCTAGAAGGATTGCGAAAACTCTGTGATCAACATGGAGTTTTACTGATGCTGGATGAAGTTCAGACGGCCATAGGACGCACAGGCAAGATGTTTGCGTATGAACACACTTCTATTCAACCCGATGTGATGACCTTGGCCAAAGGCTTGGCGGGTGGCATTCCCATTGGGGCACTACTAGCCACCGACAAAGTGGCTGCCGCCTTTCAACCGGGAGATCATGCCTCCACTTTCGGGGGAAATCCCTTTGCGACCCGCGTGGCCCTCTGCGTGTTGGAGGGGGTTCAAAATGAGCTTCTAAAGTCTGTCCAAGACTTGGGACTTTATTTTTTGAATGCTTTAAAAGATCTGCAAACCAAGAAAGACATTATCAAAGAAGTGAGAGGTTTGGGATTGATGTTGGGAATCGAGTTGAAACAAACGCTGCCGAATGTCGTGCAACAAGCGATGCAAGAAGGCTTACTGATTAATTGTACCCATGACACCGTGCTTCGTTTTGTGCCTCCTCTGATTTTGAAAAAAGAAGAAATAGATTGGGCGCTGGGGGTGTTGGAGAAGATTTTGTAGGAATACTCTTATGAAAAAAGATTTTTTATCCTTTGAGGACATTAGCGTAAAAGAACTCGAAAAGCTGCTTCAGGTTGCGCTGCAATATAAAAAGCTCAGGGATGTAAAAAAACATCCTCAACCCTTGAAGGGGAAATCCTTGGCCCTTCTTTTTGAAAAAAGTTCCACTCGAACCCGTGTGTCTTTCGAGGTCGCGATTAACGAGTTGGGGGGGCACAGTCTTTATTTGTCTGCCATGGAATCCCAAGTAGGGCGGGGCGAGACTTATGCCGATACCGCCCGAGTGCTTTCTCGCTATGTCCATGGAATTGTCTTTAGAACCTATGCCCAAAGCCGCTTGGAAGAACTGGCGAGTCATGCCACTGTTCCCGTGATCAACGCCTTGAGTGATCTGCATCATCCGGTGCAAGTCTTGGCTGATTTGCTAACTATTTATGAAGTGAAAAAAACTTTGAAAAAAATAAAGGTGGCTTATCTAGGAGACGGAAACAACATGGCCAATTCCTGGATTGCCGCCGCTCTCAAACTGGGTTTTGAACTGCGAGTGGCCTGTCCCAAAGGTTTTGAGGCCGATGCACTTTTATGCGCTCAGGCCCAAAAAACCACCCATATTCACATTGGATCTGATCCGATCCAGGCGGTGCAGCATTGCGATGTAATTAATACCGACACCTGGTTTTCCATGGGGCAAAAAGAAGACTCCAAAAAACGAAAACTTTTTGAGCCCTTTCAGGTGAATGAATCCCTGATCAAAAGGGCCTCTCCCCAAGTGATGGTCCTGCATTGTCTGCCTGCCCACCGCGGTGAGGAAATTACCGATGAAGTGATGGATGGTCCTCATTCCTATGTGTTTGATCAGGCAGAGAATCGCCTACATGTGCAGAAGGCGCTTTTGAGTTTGTTAATAACTTGAGTTCCGCAGATTTTAAGAATCATTTTTTGCTCATTCTTGGCAAGTACCCATCTATAAAGCATTTCCCCTCTCCCCTTGAGGGAGAGGGTCAGGGTGAGGGGTATTTCTAGTGCACTCAGGATCACCCTCTCTCTGACTCTCTCCCCTCAAGGGAGAGAGGACTTTTCAGAGTGGCTTCTTACTAAAATCTGCGGAACTCAAGTTAATAAACTCCAAGTAACAAAGAAAGCCATTGCCTCATTGCTTTTTGATCTTTTACAATGGCCCAATGTTTTTCAAGCAGCGAGGCAACAAATACAATTGGCGTGAAATTTTTGTGCGTTATGGCGTCAAACTGGCCTCGCTTTCCAATCCCCAGGAAGTCTACAAAACTCTGCTGCATACCCTTACCGAACTCAGTGGCGCTTCCAATGCCTCCATTTTGATTTATGACACCTTGCTGAAACAGTATGTCCTCAAAGAAAACCTGGGTTATAATCCGATGACTGTTTCTATTTCGGCCCAGCATCCACTGATTTTATGGATTAAACGGGATGCCCATCCTCTTTTAAAATCACAGCTTATCGAAGATTCTAAACTCGTTGATATTAAAATCCCAGCCTTGACTTATTTTTCAGAATGGTATTCCGAGATCAGCTTTCCCTTGATGACCGAGAAAAAATTTTTGGGGCTTTTTAATTTGGGGCCCAAAAAAGACAAGCATTATGACAGCGAAGACATTGAGTTGTTTTCCACCCTGCTTTCCCTGGGGGCTATTTTTATCGAAAATGCCCATTATTATGAAACCTTGTATCGTCAAAATATAAAACTTTCGGAACTTGCAAAACTAAAAACTCAATTTGTCAGTAACATTACCCATGAACTGAGAACCCCTTTGCATGGCATTTTAGGTCTGGCAGAACTTTTGTTGGAAGATCCCGATCAATGCTTGAACACGGATTATATTCGTTACCTGAACATGATGAAAAATTCAGGAAGCGAACTTTTGGAAGTTGTGGATCATATTTTGGAACTCACTAAATATCAGTCGGGATTAGTCGAGTTGAATATTAAAAAAATCGATTTGAGAAGACTCATTTTGGAAGCAGTCGCTTTGTTGCAAGCTCATTTTGATCAACAAGAGTGCCAGTTTTTGATGGATTGGCCCGATTCTACTCCCGGCATTTACGGAGATGAGCAAGAATTGAAACAGGTGATCAATGATTTGATCAGCAATTCCTTGAAGTTTACAAAAAAAGGGAAGGTAATGATCTCGGCCCAAAAATCGGGAGAGATGCTAAAGATTTGTGTGCAAGATACGGGGATTGGTATTTCAGAAGAAGATCAGATGAAAATTTTTGAAGATTTCCGGCAGGCCGACAACGATCTCAATCGAGAGTATGGGGGCACAGGCTTGGGCTTGAGTTTGGCTAAAAAAATTATCGAGCTGCATGGCGGGCGTATTTGGGTGGAATCTAAAAAAAGCATGGGGTCTTCCTTTTATTTTACTCTTCCGTTAAGGCCTTTGGAGGCGAGCAATGAATTTTCTGAGGCGCCTTCGCAATCCTTTCATTGACCCTTTTAAGGGGGATAGGGTATGCGTAATAGTATTCCAATTTTTTGTAGGGGTGGTGCCTCCGTGCCCGCCCGCAACTGGGCTTTTCATTGGGTCAAAGTCCATTCGAGTGCGGGCGACCACAGAGGGATCGCCCCTACAAAAACGGGAAATATGTATAACGTAGTGTATAGCGTAATTTATTAATTCATGTTCATGGATAATTTTTTGAAAGTTTTTCGAGCAAAAAATAGCATATTCATTTTAGGCAATTTCTTTGCCGTATTTTTTTTCTCTCTCTTGTTTTTTTCTTCTCTCGTTTCTGCTCAAGAAAGTAAAAACGCCGATCCCCTTTCATCCGATTTAAATCTTTCCGACAGTGTTCCAGCAGACGCTAATCCTTCAGCTTCTCAGAATTTTTTTGGTCCAGCAGAGCAAAACCTGGTTTTGGATTTGGGGGACTGTGTGCGCATGGCATTGCGCAATAATTCGGAGATCAAGGAATCGGCACTGGATATTGAACTTTCTCAATGGAGGCTTAAAGAGGCGCAGCCTAGTGGACTTCCGGTGATTGATTATGAATATGAGGCAGCCCCTGTTCCTATGGATGCATCCAATGCGGTCGATACCTTTTTTAAGGGTGATATCACCATGATTAATCGTGTAAAGGTGGGCATTGGTGTCCCGGTCTTTACTTTTGGAAAGATCAAGTTGGCCCAGAGCTTGGCCAGAATGGGAATAGGCGCTTCTCAAGAAAAGAAGACACAAAAGACCAATGAAATTGTGCTGAAGGTAAAACAACTTTATAACGGAATTTTATTGGCGGCGGATGTCCGTGAAATGTTGGAAGAAGCTCTCAAAAAAATAAACGAAGAAATCAACAAACGAGAGGCTGAAGCAGGGGGGGCAGATCCCCTGGAGCTTGCAAAAATAAAATTGACGCGCTTTGAAGTTTTGAAACATTTGGGAGAAACCATTCGTAAGGGCGAATTGGCCGTTGCAGGTTTAAGGTTGCAGATAGGGATGGATAGAAATTTTTCTTATCAAATTAAAGATCAGCATTTACGTCCTGTAGATTTTCAATTGAAAGATCTGGATTTTTATCTGCAAGAATCAAAACGATATCGCCCAGAGTCGCGCTTGCTGGACATTGCGGTGAAGGCGAAAGAGACCGAATATCGTCTGGAAAAGAGAAAATTACTTCCTAACCTGGGTGTTGGAATGTTTTATGAGTTGGGGTCTACTGTAGATACTGTTGCCAATGTAGGGTCGACCAGCGATTTTAACGACCCATTCAATTATACCCGAGCAGGTGTTGGGATTCGTATCAAAGGGGATCTGAATTTTACAGAGGCCAGAGCCAAGATAAAACAAAAACAATTGGAATATTACAAAGTAAGTGCCTTAAAAGATTACGCAGAGGATGGGCTTAATCTAGACATGCAGGATGCTTATTCCAATGCCAAGCAGTCCAAAATCGATTTAGAAAATATGGAGCAGGCTTACCGTTTGGCACGTCAGGTGGTTTTTTTATCTAAAACGAATAATGATATTGGTGTGGGGGATAAAAATGCCTATGGAGAGGCCCTGCAATCCTATCTGTTGATGAAGGGGCGTTATTTCGAAGCAATTTTTAATTATAACAATGCGGTGGCGACTTTGATGAGTAAGATTGGCTATCAGTATTAATAAGGAGAAACCATGAAAAGAAATTTGAAAATTATTCTAATGATGATGCTTTGCTTGTTCTGCACTTCTTTCGTTCAAGCTCAAGCGAAGAAAGACACCACGATTGCGCGGCCTCAAAACTCGGCAGGGGATGGAAAATCGATGGCAGGGGGGCTTGTAACCCGCGAATCAGGTCAAGAAGCGGCTCTGGGAACTCCTACCCGGGCCATTCAAGATCTGGAAACCAAGATGGATAGTTATAAGACAGGAGACAATCTCACAGCCGAGGAAAAAGCGAAGAATGTCCAGATCAAAAAAGAAGTGATCACTGGAACTTTTGATATCCGCGAACTTTCCAAGCTTTCTCTCGACAAACATTGGGCGTCTTTATCTGCAGCTGAACAAAATAATTTTGTAAATATAATGACTCAGTTGCTCGAGAAAAAGGCCATTCTTTCAAAAGAACAGGGAAAAACCCGTGGGAAAAAATTCACGATTCGTTATCTGGGAGATACTTTCCTGGATGCACAAAAGACAAAATCCAAAACCAAGACTTCTATTTATGTGCCCAAAGAAAATTTGAATTTAGCCCTGGATTATAAATTAATGAAAGCGGGGAAAGATTGGAAAATTTTTGACGTGATTGTGGACGAGGCAAGCCTGGTTGAAAATTATAAATATCAATTCAATTCTATCATCACAAAATATGGTTATCCTGAACTCATCACCCGGATGAATAAGAAATTGAAAGACATGGATTCGAATTCTTAATGACCTACAAGCGCTGCATTATTTTTCTGGCAGATGGTTCTCGACCGGATGTTTTTGAAAAGCTCTGTGAAGAAGGAAAGCTTCCTCACTGCGAACGGCTTTTTAAAAAAACGGGGCGTTTTGCCTCTGTGACTTCGGTGTTTCCCTCCACAACAGGGCCGGCTTATCTTCCCTATCTCACAGGATGTTATCCTGGAACTTGTAATTTCCCAGGGATCCGCTGGTTTGATAAAAAGGCTTATGGTGAAGGAAGGCCCCTCTGGAGGCGTTTCAGAAGTTATGTGGGCTTGGAAAGTTTTTTCATGAACAGCGATTTACAGCTGAAGACCCCAACCCTGTTTCAATTGTTCGAGCATCCCGTTAATATTTTTAGTTCCATCAATCGTGGAAGTACTTTTAAGGCCAATAAGACCAAAATGAGTCGGATCTTGTATTTTTATTACGCCCATCTCACCGATCATTGGGGGCTCGTGGATAGGGCAGCGTACAAAAAATTATTGACTGCCTTGGACGAGGATCCTGATTTTGCTTTTGTGGTTTTGCCCGCTATTGATGAATACGCGCATCTGTCTGATCCCTGGGGAGAAAAAACCCTGGAGGCTTATAGAACTTTGGATGATGCCTTGGGCGAGCTGCTGGACAAATTACAAAAAAAAAACTGGCTGGATGAAACTTTAATTTCTGTAGTGAGTGATCATGGACTTTCTTCCACTCACTCGCATTTTGGCGTTGCCCATTTTTTGGAAGAACAAGGTTTGAAAGTCTTTTATTACCCTAAGATTTTTAAATGGGGTTTTGATGTGGCGAGCATGGTGTCAGGGAATGGCATGCTTCATTTGTATTTTAAAGATTTGAAAGCAAGTAAGGACAAGGCTTGGAGCGGCAGGACCTGCTTTGAAGAATTGAGAAGTCAACGGAGGGATTTGATCGAACTCTTGAGAAAACAGGAGGCCATCGATTTAATGATTTCTCAAGCAAAGGATGGTTCAGTGGTCATCTTTAATCACAAAGGTTTTTCCCGCATCTTCTGCAAGAGAGGGAAAATTTCCTATCAGGTTGAAGAGGGTATCGACCCACTCGGCTTTCCCCAGCTTCCCCAGGAGATGACAGATAGGGAAAGTTTGCATCTAAGCTTTGAGACTTCCTATCCAGATGTGTTTGCGCAGGCCCTGCAAATTTTCAGATCGCCTCGCAGCGGAGACCTCATTTTATCGGCAAAACCCGGCTGGGATCTCAGAAAACGTTTCGAGCAACATGAACATCGCTCCACCCATGGTGGTTTTGCGAGAGAACACATGGCGGTTCCCTTTTTTATCAACCATCCTCTCCCTGCGGGCCCGGCACGCAGTGTGGATGTGTTCCCTACAATTTTAAAATTGATGAACAAAGAAATTCCGGCGAGTATCGATGGCATTTCTCTGATTTAATCAGTTTTCGATTCCCTCCATCCCCTAATAAAAAAACCCACTGAAAAGTGGGTTTTTTGTTTCTGCATCTAATGAAAACAGATTTTTAGATCTTACTGACGTTTGCAGCTTGTAAGCCTTTGGCGCCTTCTGTAATTTCAAATTCTACCTGCTGACCTTCCGCGAGAGACTTGTAGCCATCCCCAGAAATTGCAGAATAATGAACGAACACATCGGGACCATTGTCTTGCTCGATGAATCCGAACCCTTTGTTATCGTTAAACCATTTAACGCGACCTGTGGCACGTGATGCCATATGTTACTACCTCCATAAAGCATGAAATGTTTCATAAGCAAACCTGGAAAGCCTCATTTTTAAGGCTTAAGCTGGCTTTCCTACTTAAGAAAAATTTCATAATGAATCAAAGACCTAAGCCCAATTGTCGCGATGTTAACGGAGCTTGCAGGTTAAAGTCAAGGAAGGAGTCGAGTCTGACAAAAATCATCTTTCAAATTGACTCCCATCATAGGATTTTTACCTAATCTCCATTAGAAAGCATAGGTCTGTTGGTTGTCCTTAGATAAAATAATGATCAGAAGGAGAGGTAATATGGACCGGGAGCGTGTATACCTTGAGATTTCACCTGAGAAGTTCTTAGCTGATCTGACGCAGGTGGCCTATGATATCGCATTGAAGAGCGGTTTTGTAAGGCCTTTTATTGAGGTTGAGTTAGAGTTATGGGAGGCATTTGCCGAGGTAATCCAAAAAAGCGTGAGGGTGGGTGAGTCTTTTGAGGATAACGAATCGGAGCTCTACCAAACTGGGGAACAATTTGAGACATGGGCTTTAGGGGCGTAGTGTCCTTGGTTCGTCCCGAATGAATAGATTCTAAATCATCCGGCTCACACGATTTGCAATTGCTTGCCACTGTGGCTCTTGAGGGAGGGCTTCGATGATGATGCAGTTGTATCCTGAATTTTCTAACTGATAGAGAGTCGAATACAATTGTTGAGCGTAGTTGCTTGGGTTGTTCGATAGATAGATTTTTTTTAAATTATCGGGTTCATTAAGTTTCGATTTCAAGTCTGCTGAATGAAAAATAATGGCTACTTTGTCGTCTTTGTGAGGACGGCAAAAATATTCAATTTCGGAGCCCTCCATTAAAAGTACCTTTGCTTCAGGGGCATAATGTTTTGAAAGTAAGCCGGGAGAGGCGAGAGTTTCGCTTGCATGCAATTTTTGATCAATAAGGTCCACAGGCCCAATTTCATTTTCAATTTCCTCACGCAAAATTTTTCCAGGTCTTAAAATTCTGGGTGGTTTTGTGGTCAGGTCCAGCACGGTACTTTCCAGGCCCACTTCACAGGGGCCACCCTCCAAAATAATTTCTACTTGAGGTCCTAAACTACGTTTTACATGTTCCACTTGAGTAGGGCTAATGTGTCCCGAACGATTAGCACTGGGGGCAGCAAGAGGAATATCAACTTCTCGTAAAAGTTCTAAGGCAATGGGGTGATTGGGGATGCGAATGGCAACGGTTTTAAGTCCGGCACGTGCCTCTTTACAAATTCTTTCTGATCCTTGGACAATAAGGGTTAGCGGCCCAGGCCAAAATTTGTTACCTAATTTTTGAGCCTGCTCAGGGAGTTTAATCCATTCCTTCATTTGCGACATTGAGTGAAAATGAACAATGAGAGGATTATTTTGAGGCCGTCCTTTGGCCTGGTAAATCTTTTGAATTGCAGCAGCCGAATCCGCCCGAGCGCCTAAGCCATAAACGGTTTCAGTGGGAAAAACGACAAGTTCACCTTGGGATAGAGTTTGTGCAGCTTCTCGGATGAGTAGCTGAAGATTAGAAGTCATGAAGTAAACGCTGCGCCTAGGCGCAGCACTCCTTGTCGAACCCGCTGTGCCCAATTAAGGCAATGGGCTCTTGGATGCTTACGTTGACGAAACTTGCATTCGCTGCTTAACTTGAGCTTCTTGGCGCACATGGGAGTTATTTTGTATAGAGGAGGGGAATAGTGTCAAAAAGTAATTTCAAATAGAGAAGAGATTTATTCCAGTTTTTGCGGAACTTGCTGCTGCTCAGACAGTCCTCGAAACGACCACAAGTCTCTTCTCTCTTTGAACTAACCCTGGAGTTAAAGTGAATAAAATCGGAATCATCGGAGGCTCTGGCCTCTACGAAATGAAGGAACTAGAAATCACCGAAAAAAAGAAAGTGACCACGCCTTTTGGGGATCCTTCTGCAGAATTTGTGCTGGGAAAACTTTCGGGACGCGAAGTGGTTTTTTTGGCTCGTCACGGTCAAGGGCATCGATTGACTCCCTCCGAGGTAAATTATCGCGCGAATATCTGGGGGCTAAAAAGTTTGGGGGTGAGGCAGATTTTATCAGTGTCTGCGGTGGGTTCTCTCAAAGAAGAAATTGAGCCGGGGCAACTGGTGTTTGTCGATCAGTTTATTGATAGAACCTATAAACGAATCTCCACATTTTTTGGAGAAGGAGTGGTGGCCCATGTGACCTTGGCAGATCCGGTCTGCTCTGATCTAAGAAAGGCTTTTTTGCCCATCGCCAAAAAACTGGATATTCCTCATCGTGTCCAAGGAACCTATGTTTGCATGGAAGGGCCCCAATTCTCCACGAAAGCCGAGTCCAATATTTATCGCAGCTGGAACGCGGATGTGATTGGAATGACCAATGTGACCGAAGCCAAGCTCGCGCGGGAGGCCCAGCTTTGCTATGCCACTATTGCGTTAGCGACCGATTACGATTGTTGGCATCCGCACCACGACTCCGTCACTGTGGAGCAGGTGATTCAAACTCTGCTGGCCAATGTTGAAAAAGCGCGACGTTTTTTAGTGGCACTGATTCAGGAATTAGCTGTCGAACGCCACTGCGCTTGTTGCAGCGCGTTAAAAAACGCCATCATTACGGATGAAAAAATGATTGCAGAAGAGACAAAAAAGAGATTGGATTTTCTGAGAAGTCATTAAAAAAAACAGAAAATCAAATGAGAATGTCAAACCGTGGGAGGTGAGATGTTTTCTCAACGTTTTGGAGCTTTACTCAAGCGTGAAAGGGAATTGCGGGGGATTTCCTTGGATGAAATTTCCAAGGGTACCTATATTCGTCGCGAATTTCTGGAGGCCATTGAGCAAAACCAGTTGCACAAAATTCCTGGGCTCACTTTTCTCAGGGGCTTTGTGAAGAGTTATGTTCGTTTTGTAGGTCTAGATGATGAAGAGGTGCAGCAGCAACTGAAGCTTTTTTTAAAAGAGGTGCAGGTGGAGCAGTCCATTTCCTCAATTTCATATTTTAACGAAAGAAAAAAACAGCGCTTTTTGTTGGCTCTTTTGACGCTGCTATTTTTGGGAATTACACTGAGATTGTTTTTATGAGTTCTGTGCTTAATGTGGAGGCGATCGTTTTAAAGACGTGGCCTTATGGGGAGAATGACCTCATTGTTAGTTTGATGACCTTGCAAAAGGGCAAGATTCGTGGCCTTGCCAAAGGGGCTAGGGCTTCGCGAAAACGTTTTTGTGGAACCTTAGACCTTTGCTCCCATGCCCAGTTTCTTGTTCGGGAAAGAAAAAACAATAATTTGGTGTTTATTGAACAAGCCTCGCTTATCTCTGGATATATTCACCTCCGAAAAGATTATTTCACTTTAATGATGGCTATGGGTCTGCTAGAAATGGCCGATTTTTTTAGTCATGAAAATCACATCGAACACGGCTCCTTCCAGATTTTGCAAAAGGCTTTAAAAAATTTGGAAAAAGCAGGAGACAAAATTGAAATTTTCTGGGCGACTGCCTTGGAGTACCTAAAATGGATGGGGATTTCCCCTTCTTTTGAAGGCTGCTCGCGCTGTGAAAAAAAATTAGAAGGAGAAAAGATTTTTTTTAGTTTAAGAGAGGCTCGCTTATTGTGTACAAGGTGTGTGGTTTTTGGAGATCAGACCCTGGGTCTTTCCCAAGAACTTTGTGAGTGGCTGAGGAATGTAAGCCTTCAAGGGGGAGAGGTTGAAAAAATGAATTCCTCGCAAATAAAGATGGTTTCAAGCTTGGTCGAATCGCATCTTTCCTTCCATTTTCATTGCAAGCCGGATTGGTCGCGATTCTTGGAGAGGTAAAACCCATCCAGAGTCTTTCTTACTCTGGTTTATCCTGATGACTCTGGATGGGGTGGAGGGAAGTGAGGGGTAAATTTCTTTGCAGTTTTTTGGGCATTCGGAATGAATTCCCGGCAGACGACCCTAAGTAGAAGCACTAAGTGTGCCAATATTATTACTTGCTAGCATTATGATTTAATTGAGTTTATTTTTTTAATTCATGGTGGTGAGTGGCGACTGGATTCATCAGTTTAATGGATAGTGGGGAGTAAAAGCCACGATATAACGGGATTGAAGTGATCCTATGGTGTTTAAAAAAACAGATCCCACAAAGCCCAGACCCTTCGGGCATTATTTTATCTTGGAGAAGATTGCTCAGGGCGGCATGGCGGAGATCTTTAAAGGGTTGACCTACGACTTTTCGGGAATAAAAAAGTTTATCGTCATCAAGCGCATTTTACCCCACATCGCGGCCAATAAAGAATTTATCGACATGTTAGTTTCGGAAGCGAAGATTGCCGTGAATTTATCCCATGGCAATATTGCCCAGATTTTTGATTTGGGAAAAGTGAATAACGATTACTTTATCGTAATGGAATATGTCGATGGAAAAACCCTCAGTCAAATTCAGCGAAAAAGTTTAGAAAAAGCAATTTTAGTTCCTCTGGAATTTTGTATTCACGTGATTGCCGAGGTTTGCAATGGTTTAGACTATATCCATCGCCGTAAGGACGATTCTGGAAACGAATTGTCTATTGTTCACCGCGATATTTCCCCCCAAAATATAATCACAAGTTTTTCAGGTAACGTCAAAATTGTCGATTTTGGCGTGGCAAAAGCGGCCTCCAAACTGGGAGAGCAGGAAACAGGGATTTTAAAAGGCAAGTTTGCCTACATGTCTCCCGAGCAGGCAGAGGGCCTGGAAATAGATTATCGCTCAGACCTCTTTTCTCTGGGAATCTTGTTTTGGGAGTTGCTGACGGGACAGCGGCTTTTTAAAAAGAAGTCAAACGCTGAAACGGTTGAGGCGGTTAAAACCATGCATGTTTTCCCTCCCTCCCATTTCAGACCTGATATCCCCGCAGAGCTGGATGCTATCGTTTTAAGAGCGCTGAATAGAAATCTCAATGAACGCTATTCTAATGCCCAGGAAATGAGTCAGGATCTTACACGCTTATTGCTTAAATATTTTCCCGAGTTCAAGGCTCTTTCCATTTGCGATTTTTTGAATCAGCTGTTTGAAAAAGAAGAGGATGTGACAGGGGATATTCATTTTGAAAGAACTCAACGTGAGGAATTGACCTTGATGGATGGAACCCAGGGAGCTCATACGAACAGCGGGGCTAAGTTTGATTCTAAAAAGAAACCGATCGAGATTACCCAGGTTGTTAACCCTCAGGAGATTGATTTTGAATCTGTTTTTGGTGACTTAAGCTGGAATGATGAAAGTAAATCATTAGCAAAAAACAATCCTGAAAGAGAATCCAAATCGACAGCCCCAGAACCCCATCCTGCAGATGAAGAACTCTCAGTGACTAACATCATCGAAATGCATCTTCGGGCAGAAGAATTGGGTGGCTATGTGAGGGAAAGGCACAGAAAGATAAGGTTAACGATCTATATTTTTTTGATCTTTTTTAGTCTCCTTTTGATTGTTTTTATCAAGCCTGCCTTCCTTTCAAGAATCCTGGAGTTTTTTCGGGCGAAATTTTAAAATTTTATCCTTTTTCTTTTTATCCATTTCCTTTTAAACTCATGAGTACTTATGTTCCGAGACGAAACGACCATCACTCCACTTGAAGATTTGGCAAAGGAACAGGCCCGCTATCCCGCGCTTTCCTTTATGAGTGGCCCTTCCATGGGGCAGATCCATCTTTTACAGGAGGGCGAATATGTCGTGGGCAGAAGCCGAAGCGTCTCCATTTCCGTGCAAGACGACGCCATCTCCCGTCAGCATTTTAAGCTGCAAGTGAAGGGGGGGGAGGTTTTGTTGGAGGATTCGAAATCGACCAATGGCACTTTCGTGAATGGGGTACGGGTCGACAAAAAAGTGCTCGAGGACAAAGACACCATCCAGATCAGTTCCCAAACGGTGGCCACTTTTTCCTATGTTTCAGATCTGGAAGCGCAAAAACGTAATCAAATCTATAAAATGGCCAACTTCGATCCTGTGACACAGGCGCGTACCAAATATTATTTTTTGGATCAGATTGAACAAGAATTCTCCCATTCAAAACGCAAGGGCATGCCTCTTTCCCTGATTATTTTTGACATCGATTTTTTCAAGAAAATTAACGACACCTATGGGCATCCGGCGGGCGATTACGTTTTAAAGCGAATTGCCCAGATTACCCAGGAACTTATTCGGACTGAAGATTTGTTTGCTCGCTATGGCGGAGAAGAGTTCGTGGTTTTGATGCGTGAAACCAGCGAGTTCGATGCCGTTTCGCTTGCCGAGCGAATCTGTACGGCGATTGCCCAAAGTGATTTTCAGTTCGATGCCAATCGTTTTAAGGTAAACATCAGCGCAGGCGTGGCCTGTTTGCAGTCGGATAATTTTTCAAGTGCTGCCGAGATGATAAAAACTGCCGATCAATACCTGTATTTCTCCAAAGCCAATGGTCGCAATCGGGTTTCTTCTCAGGCTTCATTGTTGAATAGTAAAAAGTAATATGGCTGTGTTTTATCAAAAAAAACCACGCAACCAATTCTAATTTATACCGATAAGTTTTTAAGATCGAGAGCTGAGCTATTTCAGCCTCTCTGGAGCTCTAAACCTTATTATGGTAACCCTTAACAGATCTACACAACCTTTAACATTACCTGCAAACAATCCCCTGCATCAGCCTGTTGAAGCTGCTTTGCCAGCAAGTACTATTTCTACAATTCCCCATTTGAGTGAAGCAGTTGCAGGCTTACGCGAAATTAAGCATTCGATTTTTTCCTCTCTGTATTTCTCCGTAGGGTCGGGTCTCTGTGCCCGACCGGCATTGGAGTTTTTAGACCACGAGATTTTCAACAAATCCTTTGCATTACAATTAGGCATCGCAGTCGTCGCGGGCATCCCCGCCGGCTTCGCAGGAAGGGCGGTGGGTCAAGGTCTGATTGCCTTTGTGGGAAACAACGCCCTGGGCCGAGTGGCGGCCTTTGTGCCTCGACTCTTGGTAACGCATTATTTGAATTCGAGATTAAGTGCTCAGCTCCAAGCTACTTTAAATCATCAGGAATACCACTGGGAAGATGTGGGTTCGAACGATGTGTTACCCTTACTGAACCTGGGAGCCGCGGAGGTGCTGGGTCATACGCTGGGCGGAAGAACAGGTAGCTTTATTTTGGGTCGAGTTATTGGTGGAGCGACGAATTGTGTGGCAACAGGACTTGAGATCTTTGCGGGGCATCGAATCAATAAAGTCTCACGCCAGATTTTACATCGCAATGTATTTGAAGCCGTGGAGCAAAGAGAAGTTTGGAGAGATGCCTTGAACTGGCGAGAGCTGATCAAAAATAGTGTAACGGATGCGGCTTTTTGTATGGGGCATGGGGTGTTTGCAGTTGGAAGTCATCTTCTTCGTAGGGTTGGGCCTCCGTGCCCGACCGCAAATGGTGACGGGCGGCCACAGAGGGCCGCCCCTACGGTAGAATCCCCCAGCTGCCAAGACTTCATCGAGTT
>JADFYH010000015.1 GCA_015233135.1 Deltaproteobacteria bacterium | reverse complement strand
ATCATAGGCGAGGCTCCTTTCTTGTCCTTTTCAAACCAAGAAATCCTCGCCTTCTTTTTATCTCTAAGCAAAATTAAACTTTCCTTACTTTTTGCTCTTTTTTACCCCCAGTAATTAAATGCATCCTTTTTTAAAATATTCCGCAACATTATATCCCTAATGCCGATAACCCTTAAGACAGCTGCACACGCGGGGGTATGGTGCGGCTCTGCGGAAAATTAAAATCTTAAGGGGTTTTTTATGGTTCAACATGTCAACCTGGCAACAAGCCTCCACACAGACTTGCACACAGAAGCCACCCCAAGGGTTTCGGCCAATACGAATCCTTCGGATCCCCAGGGAGAGGCCCTGCGCCGGCTGGATCCTGCACATCTACGCATTCGATTAGAAGAAATGATTCGGGGAAGAGAAATTTCACGCAGCGATGCCCAAAGTCTGGAATTGAATTTGCTCAAGGAAAGGCGGCTGGGAGAAGTAACCTCTGTCCTTGCTCCCGTCTTGATGGAACGCTATGCGCTGAGATATCCCCAGGAAGGCTCGCGAGAGCTTCAGGCGAGAGTGCAAACGGTGTTGCAACACCTGGCTGAACATTATGTAGGGGCGGGCCTCAGTGCCCGCCCGTCAATTGAAGATCCCATTGCGGGCGACCACAGAGGGGCGCCCCTACTGGATGCCCTTCAACAAATATCCCACGATGCAGTCGTCGCTGATTTACTACACTCCCAGGATGAAACCTCTCAGGCCCTAGTCGCCTATCTGAACTCGGTCTCCGATTTGTCTTTGTCTTCGTCGGCAGTAGAGGCCCGAGGGATTTCTTTTTGTCAAAAGATGATCGAAGAAAATCGTGGCTTTGTGTCTGATCTTGAAACCATCACCTCCGAAGGCGTGATGAGGCTTGTGGAAGGTCACGCCGACCGAGTGGCCTTTGACCGTAGCGTGCAGCGCTTGAGACTGGACCTCTTTTCTACCCTTCATAATCTGAGAGATTTTGGAACCCGAGCCTGGCAGACGCGGGGAGAAAGAGCCGGAGTCATTTCGGTAAATACGATTCAGGGAATTCTGGAAGGCCTGCCCCGAGAAAGCAGCCACCGCGCTGAAATTCAGCATTTATTGCAAAACGATTTGCGATCGGCCGCCGGGGCCCTCGAGTTCAGACAAACCCTTCGCAGCGCCCTTCCCTTTTTAGCCACTACTCGCTTTGAAGCCATCTCCCCTTTGATAGGCGTGGGAGCAGCCATTGCGGGTAGCATCGCAACCTTAATCGCCACCCGGATGGGATTGGGAAGTCTAGGAGTGGCAGTCTGCAGCGGAGGAGTCAACGGGCTTTTCCAGGTGGTGGTACAAATGGGACATGAGTTCTACCTGGGACGTAGCCAGAGCCCCCGGGAAGTGATTGCAGAATTTGGAGAGGCCTTTGTGACCGGAGCCATGTGCGGAGTGGTGGCGGTGAAGATGGAGGGCTTAACGGGGAGAGTGGCACGCAGCGCCGTTTTGGGGGAAGTCTCAGAAACAGGAGTGAGAGAATTAAGAAGAGGCCTGATTCGGCTGCTGGGCAATCAGTTTCATTTCTGGAGCGATATTTTAACAGAATGTGGAATGGGTAGCATCGAGATTGTAAAGCATCTCTTGGGAGTCAATGAATCAAACAACCTCACTGCCCAGTGGTGGTGGCAAATAGGAAACAACGCCACCGGAGAATTGGCCGCAGATCCTCAGGGAGAATTTGGAAGACACTTTACCACCCGAATAGAAACCCGAGTCACCCAGCTTCAACTGCAAACCTTGCAAGAGGAGTTTGGGGAGGTTTTGCAGCATTTGTCGGAATTTAGTAGCCAGCAATTAGAAGAAAATCAGGCCCTCTCGAATGAAGACGCAGTGGCAATGGGAGATCCAGTGAGTCTCCTTTCAAGTGAATCCACTGGATCTCTCGCCATCGCTCGAGATGACAAAATAAACTGGCAGCTCGATCAAAACATTTTCCTCCCCTGGCTGCTTCAATTTCATCACAGTGGCGGAACCCTGGAGCAACTGCAACAGCACATTTCTGAAAACACAAGATTAGAAATTACCCAGGCGCTGGAACAGCTACAGATAGAACGGACAAGTCCCGAAGCCGCTGCAATTGGCACCCATCTGCTCATTCAGGCGATTGTGAATTCAAACACTGAGAAAAGGGTGAGTGTCTCTGCTATTGCAAATTATCTGGCATCCTCTGTCATCCCGGCGCAGGCCGGAATCTTCACGGGGATTTCACTGGATACAGGGGCAACAAATTCAATCCATGAAGATTCTGGCATTCGCCAGAACGACAAAACCAATGACAGAGGATACAGCCCCTTCCTCTTAAACCTCGTTTCCCGTTACGAACACGAGGAGCAGCACACTTATCTGAGCGAAGCAAAGAGACGCTTACGGATTATTGATCGAGCCCTGGCAAAAGTGCATGCGCCTGTAGAGCTTGCAACCCAACGATTGCGCTATCTGCTTGAGACCGAAAATATCTCGCGCAGAAATTTATCCCGTGCCGTGCAAAAGCGCGTGAGGAGAGAATTAGCCGAACATCCAACTCAAGAAGTTTCCTTTCCCAATACTCCCTCGCCCCTTGCGGGAGAGGAAAATGCGAGAGCATTTTCGGGAGAGGGGTCCACCTTAGCTCCACTTCATGAGGCAACTCCTCCCGCAGCCCCCTTGTACTCCCCCACTCCTTTGCCCAGTAGCACTCCAGCGAACTTCAGCCTTCCTTCCGAAAATGCAGAGAATGACAACGCGGCTCCCTGGGGACAAGGGGCACAGCAGGCACGAGCAACAGCAACAGGAGGCAGAACAAGAAGCGCCGACTGCAGGCGTACAAGGATTGCTGAAAACTTCAGCAGTTCAAAAAAAGAATCTCTACTCCCTGGTTCCGCAGCAGTGCTCCCCATTGCGGTCACGATGGGGCTGGCTACCTTGTTGGGAAGCCAAATGGCCCGATGCTGCCACACACAGGCAGTACAACACATGGGCCAGGGTTTTTGGTGGGCCTTAGGTGCCGCTTTTAGTGCAATTATAGGAATAGTAGCCGCTGCACCCAAGGCAAGTGAGCTTGCAAGTGAAACAGAGGATGACTCTGCCGTCTCCACCCCCATTGAAGTGCCTCTCTTGCAGGTAGGCATGGCCCTTTCAGAAAATTTGATCCGACAGATGAATGTCTTTCCCAATACCGTCAAAGAAGATTACGAAGAGGCAGGAAAAGGCGAACGGCTCGATCCCATCCATTTTGGTTTTAACCATATTGGCTGGTGGCTGGAAATGATTAAGCGAGACTCCATCGAACTGGGAACCCGTGCGGTCGTCTGGGGTGGCGAATTGCTTTTTGGCCGTTTTCAAAAGACCAAAGAAGAACGCCTTAAGGTGAAACGAGCCCTGGAAAGAATGGTGGAAAAAGAGGAGGTTCAAACCAAAGTTACTCTTCCCAGCCCCGCACTCTGGTGGAAACCGGTGCTGGATAGAATTCTTCTTGCCACAACAGATTTAGACGCCCTTGGGAAAGAGGCTGTTTTACTGGTTTTGCGCCAGGTTCATGATCCTGAAATTGTCACGGACTTTCTGGCTCAATTGAAAGAAAAGAATTTTGAGTTTGGTTTTGCAATAGAATCGGATCTGACAGATCCCGAGGTGAGTGTTGCCGAAGCTCCGGCCCCCGATTCACTGGCTGCTATAGCCGAAAGCCTGAAGGCAGATGCCCTGGCCCAAAAATATAAAGATGTGAATAACACCATCGAACCCCTCTTCTTGAGATTTGCCGCTCAAGAAGATTTGAAGGAAGCCATCGCCGGAATTCATCATTTGAAAAAAATTGTGGAGGCCCTCCCCTTGGATGGCAACCTGCCCTCGGAATTGTCCGGGATAGAAGCCGTGGGTCGTTTGCGTCGGCTTCCTCCAGAATCACACGTTTTAAAAGCGGGGCAACGTTATCAACTCGCTCAAAATTTCAAAATTGAACTCGACTATAGCATGGGGCAGATGATCAGTTTGGAAATTCCGGAGGGCCAAGACCAGATAAAAGTGTTCTACCCCGTTTATGATGAAAACAGCGGAAGCCTAACCCGTGTAGAAAAAGTTTTAGAGCCTTCTCCTACTCCTATTTCTTTTACTGCCTCCGTGGATTTTACCCTTGTCAACAATATCAAAAATAAAAAGGGTCCTTTTGTTTTGGTCCGCAATTCCAGCAATCCCAACCTTTACACCCTGACTAATCTGGAGTGTTACTGCGGGCCTGTTTCTGTAATCCCCCGACAAGTAATCTCTTTTGGCCGAGAAGGAGACAATCATATCCTTACACCCCAGGACGACCGAGTCAGTCGCAAGCATTTTAGGCTGACGCTGCGGCCTGACGGTACCTTGGACATTGTAGACAGGGATTCCAGTAATGGAACTTATTTTAAAAACAAGGGGGCACCTGACTCTGACTATAGCAGGTTGCCAGCAAATCGCTCTCAAGTTATCCCGCCTGGAGCCACCCTGTCTTTTGGCCGACAGTATTTGGAAGATAGACGAAAAAACTACAGCGCTGCAGCAGAAATTGTCGCTTCGGAAGAAGAGGGGCAAGAAAATATATGGATTTTAAGAAATGTAGAAAAAATGGAGGCGCCCAAAGAAGAAGCCAATCCCTTTATTATTAGCCCCGCTCAACGTTTCGAACTTACACCCGAAAAAGTTTTTAGCATTGGACGTCATTTTGCCTGTGATATTTCCATTGCAGATGCCATGGTCAGTGGCGAGCATTTAACGCTCCAAATTGATAAAGACGGACTCCTTAACATTGAGGACGACCATTCTAGCAATGGCACTCAGCTTTACCTTGCTCACAATGGAACTACCGAACAAATACGAAGAAAAACAAAAATAAAAATCCCCTATTTTAAACCTGTTTTTAACCCCACTCACAAGCGGGCAAATTGTATTCGAATTGGACACAGCACCATTCAGGATATTCGTTTAGACATTCATGCTGCTGCAGAGCTCGTACAAGATGCTGCCGATCTACAGAGCTGGTATATTCAAAATAAAGCAATCGCTAAAAGTTCCGGCACGACCAGTGACAGTGTCAGCTCCAAGCTCATCGGAATACCCAGCGGCGCCAAAGAGCTGGTTGCGAACAAGCCTTACTTTATGAATATTGAGTCTGCAGCTCTAAGTATGAATGAGAGCAACAATGAGGCAGAAATCAGTTTTAAAATGGATGCCCAGGGGAATTTGGAAATCACACGTTTAAAAAATCCCATCAATGGTGGTAGAAATGTAATGGTTATGAATGGCAGGATACTTGGTGGTGATTCTTTCAATGTCATTCAAATCACACGCTCTGCCAATTTGGCAGGAACTCAACCTCCCGTAGACTTCACAGGCACCCAAACTCTGGCCAAGGGGGATGGTTTAATCATTAACGGAAACAATTATCTCACTAATCAAATCACGCACACAGGGCCAGATTATCAAATGGCCTTCCTAAAAGATCCTAACCGAGCCAATTGCTGGATGATTCGCAGCGTAAAGAAAGACCCAGCCCTGAGCAATCCACAGGCCTTTAAGGCCCCCAAAAATTATTACAAGGAACTCCCCCGCCGCCCGCTGCATAGCATTCCCAAAGAATATCGCGGGCTGATTCCTCAAATGCCCAAGGTCGTGCTCTTTGCGCGTTTTTTGGGAATGCTGGATGAAATTGCCTCGCTCATTAATTTGAACAAAGCGGTCGCTATCCGTTTATTTGGCCCGCCAGGAACCGCCAAAACCACGCTCCCTGAAATCATCGCCTCTGCTATGGGTGTGCCCTTGCTTCGCGTGCCCTTCTCAAAACGAACGGATTCCGATGAACTCGTGGGTGTTTGGGGTATGAAGAAAGTGGGAGCTGTTTTGGCCCCCGTCTTCATTCCCGGGCCTTTGACCGTCGCCATGGAACATGGCTTTCATGCAGTGTTGGATGAACCCGATACGGCAAAACCGGGGACCCTGGCGGCCTTGAATAATATCATCCAGCACTCCGATTATTTTTGGACTTATGACGAAAAAGGAGAGCTGGTAAGAAAACCTGTTCATCCGGCCTTCCGCGTCTATGCCACCGAAAACGGTACCGGTCAGTTGGGACGCCATGACCATGGCCCCGATTTTCTCAGGCGTTTTGTATCGATGTATGTAGGCCCCTGGACCTTCGAGGAAACCCTGGAAGTGGTTGAAAAACTGTTTGCATGCCACAACAAAGGGAAGAGAAGATGGAGCCAGGATCTCTCTCAACGCCTGGTTGTTTTTCACGAGCACATGATCAAAGCTGCCCAAGGGGCGCCGCCTATCACTCCCCTGGGAAGTGGGGTGGAACAAAAAGTGGAATTTACCCCGCGCTCCATTTTGCGCCTGTCTCAACGTCTGGCGGCGAGCCCGCAAATCACCCCTGCGGTTTTAAACAGGGCCTTGCGCGCAGAATATATCCTGCCCCTGGCCGACAAGGCCGATAGAGACCGTGTTTGGGAGGTAATCAAAACCACCTTTAAAGATTATGCCACGGCCATGCACTGGCATGCAGAGGCGATAGGCCCTCAAAACATTCCTCAACCCACTCTCGAAGAAATTTACAAAAATTATCTTCCTGGCAGGGCCCTCGCTGCAAAGAGTTTTGTGTGGACTCGCCAAGCGCTCAATGTCGTGGATGAAATTTTATGGAATCACTCCCTGGGTGTCGACGTAATGTTGTTGGGCGAAGCTGGTGAAGGAAAAAGCACAATCCCTGAACAACTGGCCAAACTTTTGGGCTATGAATTTATCGACCACACCCTCAGCGCCAATAGCGATGAAACCGAACTGGTGGGAGGCTTGAGAAAAAATCCCCTCACAGGCGAATACAATTTTTCGCCAGGAAAAGTACACCGAGCGGTCACGAGACCCTCTGTGCTGCTCTTGGATGAATTTTTGCTGGCTGATCCTCCCAAAGTGGAAGGCATCTTCAACCCTTTGCTGGATAGCGATAAGGCCCTCTACTTAAAAAATCCTTATGCCCGTATTGAGAGAGACAAAAAATCACTCATCGTCATGAGTTCCAATCCCCCCTTTGGAAAATATGCCGGCCGCAATCAGCAATCGGGCGCGGCCATGAGTCGTGTGGCGGTGATGTATCTGATGGACGATTTTGGAATGAGCACCGGAGACCGGGCTGAAATTGTGAAGCACATGATGAACCAACCCGCTCCTCTGGCAGGTGCAGGCATTGCTTATCAAGAAAGAGTGTCAACTACTGCAGCGCCTGCTGTGGATGAGGAGGCAACAACCAACCCCGTGGGGCCTGCCGTGTTTAAAAATATCACGGCACAAGATCCAGGCCCAGAAGCTCAAGCGGTAACGCTGAATATCCATCCCGATTTTCAAACTCAGCAGTTTCAACTGCCTGCAAGGTTGGTAGTGGTTCAACAACAAGGGCAATGGGTTTATGCCGAAAGAGATGCCCGCGGGGCCTTGGTCCCCATTTCTGCTGCCACAAGAAAAAAGCTGGAGAGAGTTATTCGCTATCTCACAGAGAGAACTCAGCGGGAAATTATGTTGGCCACCGGCAAAGCTTTTAAAATTAATTTCAACTTGGGCGAGGAAAATTTTGCCAACCCTCAATCGAAAGAAATCACCATAGGCTTGAGCGATCTCCTCACCCGGCCCCTGAAAGCCGCGCTGGGCATTGGCAAGCACGAGTGGGCCCATCTAGTGATTGATGGAGTGGTGCCACGTTGGCATCGCAATGCCATCGATGGCTTTTTATTCAATGCGGCGGGAGAAAGACGCATGAATAATTTTGTGCGACGCATGGGTGAAAAGCTCATGGCAAAAAGCGAATTTGAAGAACAGATGACCGCCTTTGAAGGCACTTCGCAACCGAAAGCCTATACGGATGAATATTACCATAAAATGGGCCGCTATCTTCCCCACGAGCAATTCTGCTACGCCCTGGCCTATTATGCCTACCATGGGAATATCCCTTTGTGGGTTACGGACCCGGATGTGTATGAGGCCCTGGAAAAAGCCTGCCCTCTGCTAAAGCCGGCGTTTGAGGCCTTTCCTCAAGAAATTAATGCCCAGGAACGCCAGGATTGCCTGGACGAATTCTGCCGCCATTTAGAATCTGCTTATCCTATTTTTGAACAATTATTACCCAAAGGAATGAACTACGTTCAAAACCTGATTCAACAAATGTTGAACGAAGGAAAAACCCCTCAAGAAATTGTAGAACAGCTCTTAGAGCATTTAGAAGAGATGTTGGAACAAATGGCCCAGCAACAACAGGGGCAAGGCCAGCGACAAGGAGAAGGACAAGAATCCGAGGCCGAGGGAGACTCAGAAACAAATCCTCGTGTATCCGAGGAAGCAAAAGAAATTGCCCAGCAAGTGCTAGAAAATCGTGCCGAAAAAATGGCCGAAGAGTTTGAACCGCATTCTCCTGCCCTTAAAAGAATGAATAATGAAGAGGTGGCAAAGGCACGAGCCGCACAGCAAGAGCAAGACAGCGATGAGGCCGAAGAGGGAGACGCTGCGGGGGATGCAGCCGAAGGCCAAGCAAAACCCGGGGCAGCAAAACCGGGAAAGCCCGGAAGGCCTGGAAAGCCCGGAAAAGCAGGACCAGCAGCCCTGGATAAACAAAATAAAGGGGCAAGAGGCGAAGCAGAAAGAGAAAAAGACAGAGCCGCTCATGCGGATAAACAGGCAGAGGTAGCAGAGGCAGACGAAGCGGAAGCCGCAGAGGAAGCAGCCCCTCCTCCCGATATTGTCATGAGCCCTCAGGATTTAGAGGCCCTAAAGAATGCAATGCAGCAAGTTGAAGCCGCTGCAACACAAGACCTGGGACTTTTTGAGAAGCATCGCCCTAAAGATACAGAAACAAGTAATGCCTTGGCAGAATTGCATCGCCTCATTCCTCCGGACAATCCCAGTGAGCGAGATGGCCCGGTCGCTCGAGGCCCTCAAATGGATGTAAAGGCCGCGGCGCAAGACGAAATGAGAGCAGTGCCCACAGGCCGTGTCTTTCAGAACAATGCGGAGCCCGGACAATACGAGGCCCAAATCATCCTGGTTTCCGACGTTTCGGGTTCGATGGCCCCTGCCCTCAATCAGGCCCTGGCGGGGTCTGCCACGCTCATTTTCTTTTGCGAAACTCTGGGTATCGACTATGGAGAAATTGTGTTTGCAAATGGCGCAGAATGGACAAAACCCCTGGGGGCACCCACTGGGTCTTATCAAGAAAAAAACAAGGTACTGAATAAAAAGCAAGAAGCCTTCCATGCTATGGGAGGCGGTACCGACATTAGAAAGGCCATCGACAAGGCCTTGGAGGCCATGAAAGGCAACAACTCTGGCACCAAGATGATCATCGTCATTTCAGATGGAGACGATGGGTCTGACCATCATCGAAGCATGGAGCAAATTCAGGCCGACGCCAAAGCGACCGGTGTACAGATCATGATGCTTGCCATGGGGGCTTATGTCACCGAGCAAAGTTTGGATAGAAACTTCAAGGGCATGAATCGCAAAATCATTAAACAAGATGGTTCGGATATTGTATCGAGCATCATCGCCCTGATTAAAAAGGCTCAGGAAGAAAGATTAAGAAATCGATAAGCGAAGCCTCTTAATCTCAATCCCAGCAAAAGCAAAGGCGAAAATATCCAAACAACGCTGGCCGAGTTGGAGGAGGCTAGGGCCAGGCTGCAACTGCTGCTCTTGTCAGTACTTTCAGGGGGAGTGGTTCCAACCTCTGCGGCAGTATTCGAATTTTGTGCAGGATGCGCCGGGGCAACAGTAGGAGCAAGATCTGAACCAGAACTGGGAGTAGCAGCAGTGGGAGTGGGAGCAGCAGCCCCTGCGCCTCCTCCAGTTTCATCGCCACTCGAAGCGGAAGCAGGAGCAAGATGATCTGCTGTCGCAACGGCATTTGCGCTGATGTTGACAGCGGTGATGGAGTCAAAAGCTGCGGGATTATTTCCCGTAAAGGTCAAACGGGTGATGGCGGCCCCCACCGCGCTGGGACTAAAATCAAGACGAATAAAACAGGAATGAGTGGGTAATACATTGTTACACGCCTCTACACCCGCACTGCCCGGGTGCGCAGGATCCAGAGGGACAGCACTTGCACTAAACATGCCGGCAGGGGTCAGAACAGGGGTCAGAGTTAAAGGAAACTGGCCCATATTTTTGATTCGTACTAATTGTGAACTCGTGGTCCCCACAAGCACATCCCCAAAATTGAGAGTTGCCAAAGGCTGTTCGACAGGGGGTGTCCCTGCCAAATAAATAGGAATCAACAGGGGCGAGGCCTGCAAGGCCCCTGAACTGCAAGAAAATCCCAACGGACGTGCAACACCGCGTTGGTCATGGGTTACGGGGATGGGAGGCGCTGAAAGATCGTTGCAATCTTCTCCACTCACTTGTGTGTTGACCCGACTCTCTGCCAGAAGTGCCTGTGTGATGGTGGAGCCGCCATTGTAGAAAAGCAGGCCCAGCTTGGCGTCTTCGGGCGAGGTTGGGCTGCCTACAATTCCTGCTTCGGGAGGAAAATGACAGGCATCCGCTGCAATAAAATTGGTACCCAAATTAATAATTTCAGTTTGGCTGGGGCCTGCTGCCAGCAAAGGTGCAATATTGCAATCTCCCCATTCGGTAGTAGGAGTGGTCGGCGAACCCGTTCCATTCGCATTGCTAGCGACCAGAGAATTTTTCAAATCCAGAGAAGCCTCCCTCTCCAAATAAATTCCGGCTCCTCTTCCAGTGGTGGTGCGCTGGGCATTGGCAGCATTCACGCTCACCGTGGTAAAGGCCAGTTTATTGCGAGAACCGGCTACCGCATAAAGCCCACCGCCCCCTCCAGCGGCCCAATTAAAAGAAAGGGTGGTATTTAACAAACTTAAAAATCCAGCATTATAAATGCCGGCCCCATTGCCATTGCCCAAATCATCTGTTTCAGCAACGTTTGAGCTAATGCTGGAATCTTCTACTTTCAGCCGGCCTGAAGAAGTATTATAAATTCCTCCTCCGTTATTTGCCCGATTGTTCATGAGGGCAACACGGATCAGGTTGAGGGTCCCATTGTTATAAATGCCCCCTCCAAGAGTGTAAGTTTCGGCCCCATGTCCATTCACTATAGCCAAATCCTGCAAAGTAAACACCGATGCTGAATCGGACAAATTGACGGCTCCCCCTTCACCGCGTGCATCGATACGGGTGTCCAAGGCATTATGCCCCTGAATTGTGATAGGCATCCTCTCACCAGCAAAACTGCCATTAACTCTGGAATAATTTCCCACTGCGAGATGGATGGTCTTTGCACCAGACCCCCCCCTGGTTTTTGAGAGGGCAGCACCAATACTCAGGCAGGGCGAATCGGCACTGAGGCAATGATTCGAGTCATTGCCCGCAGGGCTTACATAAAAATCGGACGAAGAACTTTCCTCAGCGGGAGGAGCTTCGCCGTGTGCTTTAGAAGGGCCAGCCCGAAGCAAAGAAGGATTGCCAACATCGAAAAATAATACTGCTAATAAGACAAAAAAAGTTTTGCTCGACCGAATTGCTTTACACAAATATCCCATTTCACTCTCCCGATTTAATAGGGCTCAAAGAGCTCAAGCCCTCATTATTTTGAAGCAAATTCGGTTCCAGTTTGTATTGATAAAAAATGCCTGGAGTTGTTAAGCCCTGTAGGGGATTTGAAGTTGAATAGAGTCAGAAATTGTGTTCATTGGATGACAGGGGGGCAAATTTTTGACAGGGTTGCTAAGACGCTATGAACTCCACCCTCCCCCTCATTCAATTGATTCAAAAACACCATGTGTTCTGTCTTGCCAGTCAGGGAACGGCAGGGCCTCATGCCACCCCACTTTTTTATGCCTTTGATGCTGAAACGCGGCGATTCATTTTTAGCTCCGAATCCAGCACACGTCATATTCAGGAAATTGCCGTCTCTCCCTCTGTTGCCGCAAGCATCTACCTGGAAACCGAAGAGATAGGACTGATACAAGGTGCTCAAATCTGGGGCCGGGTGAATCTGGATAAAACTCAGGAGACAAGAGAAATCTATTTCAAACGTTTTCCTTTCAGCCGCGCCTTTTTGCTGGCAAAACCTGCCCATCAGTTCTACACCCTCCAAATGAGAAGGGCCCGTTTGATCGACAACAAACTGGGTTTTGGAAAAAAAATGGAATGGAGTTTTGAAGAAGGAAAAGAAGATGGCCCCCCTCCCTTTTAAAATTACTTTCAAAAACAATCAGTTTCTACTGGAACCCAAAGTCTTTATTGATGCTAAAGTGCAAAGCTACCTGCAACATTATCTGGATCGGGCAAGCCTGTATAAACGCATCGGCTCTTTTCAAAACTCCCCTGTCCTTTCCCTTTACCAAGCTCCTCTGGCAAGCCCAGTGGGAGCGCGTGCGCTGTGGATGAGGGCAAAACGACGTTTTGAGAATAAACGCATCCCGGCTACCGCCACCGTGGCGGTGAATCGCCATTGCCAATGCCTTTGCGAACACTGCTCGGCCCTTTTTTACAATCAAGCCTCCAAATCGGATCTCCCGCTGGATCAGCTCCAGACAGCACTTCATCAGGCGGTACACTTGGGGGTGACAAATCTCATCTTACTAGGAGGAGAACCTTTACTGAGAAAAGATTTAATTCATTTGATTGAGAAAGTGGATGCACAAAAATCGGTGGTGACCCTATTCAGCAATGGGGAATTCATAGATAATGACCGAGCGAAAGCCTTACAGCAAGCGGGTCTGATGGGGGTCTTTATTTCCATCGATTCCCCGCAGGCAGACACTCACGATGCGTTGAGACGTCGCGCGGGCTTGTTTCAAAAGGCCCTGCAGGGGATAGAAAATCTCTTACGGGAAGGCCTGCTGGTCGCGATTTCTTCTTATCTCAGCCCGGCACGGGTCCAAGAAGGCATTTTGGATGAAATGATGGAACTGGGCAAAAAGCTGGGCGTGCACGAACTGACTTTTTTTGACGCCATCCCCAGCGGAAAGTGGCTGCACCACACCGAGCAGCTGCTTCAAGAGAAAGATCGCCAAATAATTTTAAACCGAGTGCTCTACTATCGAAAACAGCCCACTTATCCGGGAATCTCGGCCCAATCCACCCTCACCAGCAAATCCGGTTCGGCCTTTTGTTTTGCAGGAAACACGCAATTCTACTTAACGGCCCACGGAGAAATGTGCCCCTGCGATTTCACGCCCTTGAGCGTGGGAAAATTCCCCGAAGAATCCATTGAAACTCTCTGGAATAAAATGATTCAAAGCGAGCCTTATTGCAATCGCGCAAAGAGCTGTCGGATGCAGGACGCAGAGTTTCGTAAAAAATATATTGATGGTATTTCGGCAGAAGAAGTGAATTTTCCAATTCCACTTTTGGATTGAGCAGAGGCTCTGCTTAACAGACTTTCAATCGGCAATAAAACTCACCTAATGCCCGAGGCAGTAATTCGGGTCTTGGTAAAATTTTAAAATTATTTTGCCCCAACATACGAGGCAGATAATGTCTGGCTTGAGACTCAACCGCCAAGGCATAAAGCTGAATACTTTTCTGATTCATCTCGCGAATGGCCTGGCGTACATCTTGGATCCCATACTCTCCTTCGTACCTATCGTAGTCATTGGGTTTAGCATCCGAAAGCAGGAGGATCCATTTTCGTTTGGCCTTCAAACCTTGAAGAATTTTACTGGCATGACGAAGGGCGGGCCCAATCCGGGTATAGCCTAAAGTATCCAGTGCCGCCAAACGACCCTGAGCTTGATTCCAGGAATCTTGAAAAGACTTGAGGGTGAGGTAGTCACAGTGATTTCGGGTTTGTGAAGAAAAGGCATCTATTTGAAAAGGGTCCCCCGCTTCGTACAAAAGTTCAGAAAATAAAAAAACGGAGTTTTTTTCCACCTCCAGAATGCGCTGATTCTGGGTAAAAGAATCGGTGGACAAACTGCGGTCTATCAAAAGAATAAGAGCAATGTCCCGCTGGGTTTTGCGAGAATTCAGATACACTTTTTCAGAGGGCGTTTTCCCTGCCGCCCGGTCTGCATAATTTTCAACGAGGGCATCCAAATCAATTTCCACTCCCTCACTCTGACGCTTGTGCAGTTCGCGTTCCGTCCAAAGGGATGAAAATTTTTTTTTGAGTTGTTTCAGGGTTATCCCATAATCTTGCAAGACTTTTTCTCTGAGAGGCGGATTAGTTTTTGTAAATTTTTGAGGGAAAACTTTACAGAAATTTTTACGATATTCTCGTTTTTGATAATTCCATTCGTCATAAGTTTCAAAGTAAGCCTCCCTGGATATTTCCTTGCTTTCACTCAGGGCCCCTAGCGATAAAAAATCGGCCTGGAGCATAGAGTGAGTGGTCTGATCCACACGAAGCAGCTGGCGCAGATCAAGCTCATTCAAGGCCTCGGCGTGAGCTTGCAAATCATCACTTCCATCGCAATCTCTCCAATTGCCTTTGAATTCTTCCAAGGTTTCCACTTTTTCGAAGCTGTGCCCTAGGCTGTAATCTTCCATTGCTTTTTGATTCAGTTCCAAAACTTCCACTTCTTCTCGAGGTTTGGATTTCAATTCGGTCAAAATTTCAGTTGGGAAAGAAATCTTTTCTGCGGGGGGTTCTTTTTTTTCTACGGCGCTAGAAACAGCCTTAGAACTCATCCAGTGCCCCCATAAATAATGGAGATTATCTTGAAGTGCAGTCTGGAGAGCTTGATAAATGTTTTTAAGGGAAGGGTATTCCTTAAAAAGTTGTTGTAGCACAAAGCCGCTCGTTGCCTGCGCCTGCCGGCGAGCTTCTTCGAGGGAAAAGGATTGATGATCTGGAAAATTGTAAGCCAATTGTTTTTGCATGGCTAAATAAGCCACGCGAAACAGGTAATAGCTTTCATTCTCTTCCCGAGAAGAGCCCAATGAAAAACTGCAAGGAAGAAAAAATACATCGTCTCGCCATCCTCCTTCTTCCTCCGCGGCCGTAATTTCAATAGGTCTCCCAGTCAGCACTTTGCTCAAGAGACAAAGCGGAGCTCTCAGTTCTTCCAATCTCACTGTTTGAGCCTCAAGTTTCGCCTCAACTTTGGGCGCACGAAGACGCCGGTAGAAGGAGGAAATTTTGCTGAAAAGAAGTTGGTCGAGTTCCATAAGAAATCTCAAAACACAAAGGCCACCAAATCCTTTAAAGCCTTCACCGTCTCTCGATCATCCGTGAGAGGCTCCAGAATTGCTACTTCACAAGCCAGTCGGGGTGACAAACCCGATTTTATTAGTTTGGCTGCATCGACCAAAAGACGAGTGGAGACAGATTCTGTCAACCCCAGCTCCACCAGATTTCTGATTTTGCCCGCGATTTGCACCAGGAATTTCGCTCGAACATTTTCAATGCCACTTTCCTGCTGAATAATTTCCGTCTCAATTTCCGCCTGAGGGGTATCAAAGTGCAAACTCACAAAGCGTTGTCGTGTAGAGGGTTTCAGTTCTTTGAAGCCTCGCTGATAACCCGGATTGAAAGAAGCAATGAGCATGAAAGAATCAGAGGCTTTCAAGGTTTCATTGTGGCGCTCCAGATAAAGTTCACGTCGGTAATCGGTCAGCGAGTGCAGTACCACAAGGGTATCGGGACGCGCTTCAGCGATTTCGTCCAGGTAAATCATCTTTCCTTCCCGTACCGCGCGGGTCAGCGGGCCATCTTGCCAAAGAGTTTCCTGATCTTTCAACAGATAACGCCCTAATAAATCCACCGCAGAGGTTTCATCGTGACAGGAGACGGTGATCAGCCCCACACCTAGCTTTGCAGCCATGTGTTCCACAAAGCGTGATTTCCCAGTACCCGTAGGCCCTTTGAGCAACAAAGGAAGCTTGTGTCGAAAAGCATGCTCAAATACCTCGCATTCCTTTTTGATGGCACGGTAATAAGGCAGAAAAACTTCCTGAGGATTAAGTTCTTTCAGCGCAGCATGACGCATCTTAAAGCTCCATTCCAAGGGCTTCGTCTTTCGGTGTTCTGTAACGGATAAAATTGATGATAAAGCAAATGATCCCCAGCGTGAACAAGCTTGCGGCAAGCAAAAGCCCCACAAAGTGCACGGAGATCTCTTTTTGTACGAGCAAAAAATCGAGACCTTCTTTGCGTTCCAGATAAACTTGGGCAATGCCGGCCACCGCAAAGGCAGCGGTCATCCCCAGCATACCGATGTTACTCAGCCAGAAACCCAGAAGTCCGGACATGGTGTTCCAAAGTTTTCTTCCCGTCAGCAAAGGCAGGGTGTAAGTGATGATGGCAAAAACCACCATGGCATAAGCGCCCCAGAAGGCCATATGAGCATGCATCGCGGTGATGAGGGTGCCATGCGTCCATTGATTTACTTGTGGCAAAGTGTGGGCGAAGCCCAGAAAACCTGCGCCGACAAAGGACATGATGGCACAGCCTATAGTCCAATAGAGGGAAATTTTATTGGGATGATTGCGCCCACTTTTTCGGTACATCGAAATGGCAAAGAGGGCCATCCCCAAAAATGCCAAAGGTTCAAGGGCTGAGAAAAAACCACCCACCCATAACCAATAGCGGGGGGTTCCGATGAAATAATAATGATGCCCCGTCCCTAAAATTCCTGAAAGAAAAGTGAGTCCGATAATCACATACAGCCATTTTTCGATCACTTCTCGATCCACTCCCGTGAGCTTGATCAAGAGGTAAGACAAGATGGAACCCAGGATGAGCTCCCACACCCCTTCTACCCACAAGTGCACCACCCACCAACGAAAGTAGGAATCGAAGGTTTGGTTGGTAAAATAGATCATTCCTGGCAGATAAAGAAGAGCGGCGGAAAGCAGGCCGAAGAAGAGCACCAGGCTTGTCGTGGAATGACGCTTCCCTTTCCACACCGTCATTCCAATATTGAAAATAAACATCAAGACATTGACGACTACCAGATAATCAAGAGGTCTCGGAATCTCTAAAAATTTTCGTCCTTCCCACCAGTTGAAATGAAAACCAATGATGGCAGTGACTCCCACCACGATGAGTGAGACAAGCTGCAGCACTCCGAGACGGAGAGAGTAGATTTCACGATCAGCCTCATCGGGAATAATAAAATAAGCCGCCCCCATGAAGCCGGTCAGCAGCCACACTACCAACAGATTCGTGTGCGTGGCTCGGGCAACATTAAAGGGAATCCAGCGATGCAACACATCAAAACCAATTCGGTCAAAGGCCATGATGAAGCCGTAGAGTATTTGCAAGCTCAGCAAAAGCATGCAGGTAGCGAAAAACCAGTAGGCTAGTTTTTGAGATTTAAATTTCATAGTATCCCTTTCATATTTCTTATTTTAACTCGGATAAAAACTTTACCAATTCCTCAATCTCCCCTTCACTCAAAGGCAATTTTGGCATGAGTGTTCCGGGTTTAATGGCCTGAGGATCGTGTAACCAGGCGTTGACATATTTTGAATCACGACGCGAAGCTACGCCATCGAGCGCTGGGCCTATCTTTCCGCCTTGTCCTCCCAGCGAATGACAGGCAATGCAAATTTGAGTAAATTTTTCGGGGGCTTTAGTCCTCGCAAGAGAGGCCTGAGCAGAGGCTTGACCAGAAGCTTGTCCCTGAGGAGCCGTGAGAATATTTGGCTTCGGAGGAAATCCATTGAGATCCATTCCTCCAATCCATTTAAAAAAAGCGATGAGGGCGTCTATTTCGGCATCACTGAAATTGTACTTCACCATCCTTCTCTCACCCGGGAACATCGCCTGGGGATCTTTAATGAACATCTTCATCCAAGCAGCACCACGTCGTTCATAAACCTTGGTGAGTTCCGGAGCATAGTAAGCCCCTTCACCCAATAGGGTGTGACAACCCATGCAGTTATTTTTGTCCCAGAGTTCTTTTCCCAGCATAACCTGGTTGGTCATTTGTGCTTGTTTAGTTTGCTCGGGCACCCTTCGAAGGGTGTCTACAGTGAGTGCAATAAAAAAACCGACAAAGATCAAAGTGCCGATTAAGAAAAAAATTCTAGCTTGAGATTTCGAAAGCATGCTTGCTCCTTATTTAAATAAAGTGCGCGGTATTTGATGCTTTGGTCAAATAGACTGAATAAGCTTTTTTATCTTTGCGTAAGCGCAACAAACATTATTAACTTGAGTTCCGCAGATTTTAAGAATCATTTTTTGCTCATTTTTGGCAAGTACCCATCTATAAAGCATTTCCCCTCTCCCCTTGAGGGAGAGGGTCAGGGTGAGGGGTATTTCTAGTGCACTCAGGATCACCCTCTCTCTGACTCTCTCCCCTCAAGGGCATAGGTATCTACACATCTTTTGGTATTGCCCCCTCTTAAGCTAAGAGGGGGTTGGGGGAGTTATGAAAAACCGTGCAAATTACAGTATTTTTGAGTTCAGCAAGATCTTCCATAACCCCTCCTAACCTCCCCTTAGCTTAAGGGGAGGAACAGCAGAGTCAATAAAACCCATAGTTTGCTGAGATGTGTAGATACCTATGCCTCAAGGGAGAGAGGACTTTTCAGAGTGGCTTCTTACTAAAATCTGCGGAACTCAAGTTATTAATGTGAGGAGGGTTTAAAACTTTGGGAACAACTCTAGCATCCAGGTTGTTAAAAAATAGTCCAGCACCAATATCGCCACCGATGAAATCACCACGGCACGCGTGGTGGAGCGGCCAACCCCTTCGGCACCATTTTTTGTATGAAAACCTTGATAAGTGGAAACGGCTGTGAGCACCAAGCCAAAAAGAGCGGCTTTAATAAGACCTTGAACGATATCCGAGGCATCTAAATAATAATCCAAACGACTTAAAAAAGGGCCTTCTGGAATTTCCAGATAACTCACGCCCACCCAGTAGGCACCCAGAAGTCCTACCACGTTGAATAAGCCCGTCAGCAAGGGCAACATGAAAATGCCTGCGATCAGACGTGGAGTCACCAAATACTGTATGGGATTCACCGCCATCGTGACGAGCGCTTCTACTTCTTCGTTCACCTGCATCGTTCCAATCTCGGCCGCCATTGCAGAACCGGAGCGGGCGATGACCATGAGTGCTGTAAACACAGGAGCTAATTCACGCGCCAGGGCAATTCCAACCGTAGCCCCCACCAGGGTTTGAGCACCAAACAATCCAAAGGCATAGCCGGTTTGCAGGGCAAAAACCCCTCCTGAAAAAACGGCCACCAAAACTACAATCCATGTTGATTTTACCCCAATCACTTCCATCTGTTTCAAAAAAACAGAAAAGCGAAAAGGGCGCCTAAACAACCAGGCAAAGGCCTGACCTAAAAAAACAAAGAATTCACCGATGGATTGGAGAATAGATTGGAAAGTCATTATTTTAAATACACCCTCGGCACCCTGGCCGAAATTCCACAAAAAATTTCATAACTAATCGTGTTGATTTTTTGCGCCAGCTCTTCGGCTTTCAACTCTTCCCCTTGCTGTTTTCCCAAGACAACAACCTCGCTTCCTAACTGCGCCTGAGGGATATCCGTAACATCGATTAGGGTGAGATCCATACAAACCCTACCCACCACTGGTGCCTTTTGCCCACAAACGAGCACCTTTCCACAATTGGAAAATTGGCGACTATAACCATCGGCGTAACCCAGGGCCATGACTGCAATTCGACTGGGCCGTGGGCAAATGAAGGTTGCCCCATAAGAGAGAGGGGATCCACTTGGAAAATCTTTTAGAGAAATAATCTGGCTTTTCCAAGCAAGAAGCGGTTGGAGTTGGATATTTTTTTGAAGCCTCTCATGGGGGTAAGCACCATAAAGAGCAATTCCAGGCCTGGCCCAATCGGTTTGATTCAGACGTTTTTCAATCAGCGCTGCAGAATTGGCCAAATGGTAGCAAGGAATATTTTTACCCTTTTGCCTTAAAAGTTTTTTTAAAGATAAAAAATTCTCAATTTGATTTTGAGAAGGCTGAGGATCGTTTTCATCCGCACGCGCCAAATGAGTGAGTAGGCCCTGTAATTTTAAATGGGGGGCTTTCTCGATTTGAGCTAAAATTGCGGGTATTTCATCCGAAAAAAATCCCAGACGCCCCATCCCTGTATCTACCTTGAGCTGGAAGGAAAGCTCTACTTTTTCCTGAATCAGAATCTTCAGGTCTTTTGGTTGAAAAATAACAGGAGTTATTTGATGATGAAAAAAATCCTGGGGACTAGCCCCTAACAGCCCCCCAAAACAAAAAAGCTCACACTTGATTCCAGCCTCTCGAAGTTGAAGGGCCTCTTCAAAAAGCGCCACACCTAATCCTTTTACTTTTTCTTCCATCAAAGCTTGTGCGACGTTAACAGCCCCATGACCATAAGCATTGGCCTTAATCATAGGAAGCAAACTGGCGATCCCTGCCTTCTTTTGGAGTTCCCTGAGATTGTGCCGGAGGGCAGCAAGATTAATTTCGCAATAACTGGGTCGGTAGGAATTCATTTTTTTGTTGAGGGAATTGGAAAATTAACGTTGTGTTGTAATGAATAGGAAGTAAAGGAGCACAAGTCTCATGTCAAAGCTAAACATCACCTTTGTCGGCCATGCCACCTTTTTAATCGATTTCTTTGGTGCCCGCTTTTTGACCGATGCCAATTTTTCGAAAAAAGTTCTTTTTGTTCCTCGTCAACAAGAGCCTGGCATAAATCCACGAGAGTTGCCGGATTTGGATGCTATGTTCATCACCCATGCTCACTACGACCATCTAGACTTGTTCAGTTATAAATATTTCTCGCTCAAAACCCCCCTGATTGTTCCGCTGGGTCTAGGCAAGTTTATTAAAAAGCATCTCCCCAATCCGGTGATTGAAATTCCCACTTGGGGGGAAGTTCAAGTGGGAGATTTAAGAATTTTCAGCATCCCTGTCAAACATCGAAGTTTCCGCCTCTCGGGGCTTGCCTGGAGAGACATCACGGGATATGTTATCGAAAAAAATGGCTATAAAATTCTTTTCCCCGGCGACACCGCCTACGGCGATCATTTCAAACAAATTGCCAATCTGCACCAAATTGACGTCGCCCTGCTTCCCATTGGCGCTTATGAACCCCGTTGGATTATGAAAAATCGCCACATGAATCCATCCGATGCACTCAAGGCCTTTCAGGATCTCAAGGCAAAATATTTTATCCCTTATCATTTTGGGGCCTTTCGCATTTCAACCGAAGCCTTGGAGGAACCTCTTTATCATTTTGAAAAACTCTGCAAGAATGAGAGCGAAAATGCCATTCATGTATTGAAACCTGGTGAAAGGTTTGAATGCCCCAGCAAGATATAAAAGAAGAATTTTTTCAAATTTCTATAAGCTTATTTTTTTCAATTTATATCCTTCATAAAATTATTCAACGCATTGATCTTTGCCAAAAGCAATCCATCCCCTTCGATTTTTTCAATTGGGCAAACTGGATCTTGGTTATTTTCACCTTCGTTATTTTTGCCTTTATCTATGCATTCCGCGGCCCGGCAATTTCTAAGGCGAAGGGATTTAAAGAAGTCTGCTTTCCCCCCCTACTTATTTTTATTCCCATTCTTGTTTATGAATCCATTCACTACATTTCGCTTTATCCCAGTTTATTAAAGCCTCTGATTTTTCTGAGGACAGATTCCCTGCTTTTTATTTTCGCCAATGGTGTCATTTTACTGGGCAATGCCCTGAATATTTACTCCCTCCTTCATTTGAGAAAATCTTTTAGCATTCTGGTTCAAGCGCGAAACGTGGTGCAAAGCGGCCCTTACCGCGGGATACGTCATCCTCTCTATCTGGGAGAGTTTTTGGCAACCATAGGTTTTATGATGACTGCCCCCTCTATTTTCAATCTACTTTTCACCTTCTTATTTATTTTTCTCCAAAATATTCGTGCAAAAATAGAAGAGCAAAAACTAGTCAAAACTTTTCCGGAATATGAGGATTATCTCAAGCGTACGAATCGTTATTTTCCGATCAAACAAGCTTTCAAATGGGGCTCTTTTTGATAGAGAGGAAAATCAAAAGATGGGCCTAGATAAGTAGGTTTTTGCAGTTTTTCTTCCCGCAAAACATTTTCAACTCGAAGAGAAAAATCTCTAAAATTCATCTTTTGGGCATTCAAAGAAAAAAGAAGTTTCCCTTTTGAGGATAAAATACTCAGACAAGCTCCAAGTAGATCTTCCAAATTTTTCTCCATGGAAAAAAACCCATTTTTAGAACGCGAAAAGGTAGGAGGATCACAAATAATAAGATCGAATAATTCGTTCTTCTTTTCCAGTCGTTTTAGACAACTCACTGCATCGAAGGCAATGAGCTGAGATCGATTCAAATCCAGATTGTTCAAAATAATATTTCTCTTCGCCCACTCCAAAGTTTTTTTGGAAAGATCGACAGAGACGGCATTAGACGCCCCACCGGCCAGTGCAGCAATGGAGAAAGATCCCGTGTAGCAGAATAAATTGAGTACTTTTTTATCTGAAGCAAGCGATTGAATGAGTCTTCGATTGTTACGCTGATCCAGAAAAAGCCCCGTGTGATTGTCTTCTCCCAGATGAATTTCATATTTTAGATTGTTTTCGAAAATTTCGTATCTTTGTAGGGGCAATTTATGAATTGCCCGTACCTGCCTTCCCGAATAATCCCACCAATAGAAATCTACCGTGTCATTTTGCCAAAGTTCTTGGGCGATATTTTTTAAGGCGGATTCAAAAAATGGGATTTGTTTGAAATATTGTTTCTCTTTAATAATTCCATGAAAGGCCTGAGGATAGACCTCAATCGTTAGTCCCGGGAATCCATCAGCCACACCGTGGATAAGGCGAAAGGCCTGGAGCTTATAACGTGTCACCTCTTTCTTGCGAAGTGAATAGGCTTTAGTAATTTTATGGAGGAGTTCCAAAATAATATCCTTTGCCCGATAAAAACTTGCCTTATATACCTCAATTAGGTATATAATCAAATCCGATGCCCATACAATCATTTACAACGTCTGAACTCCAAGAATTTTACGAAACTGGAAAAGTTCCTAAAAAAGCGGAATGGCAAAAAATCAAGAAGATTGTAGCAAGAAAATTTGACATGCTGGATTATGCCCATGTCCTTGAAGACTTGAGATCACCTCCGGGAAACAAATTAGAAGCATTAAAAAACGATTTAACGGGATTACACAGTATTCGGGTAAATGATCAATGGAGAATCGTTTTTGAATGGACACTGCAAGGCCCGGCAAAAGTTCGAGTGATCGATTATCATTAAAAAATGGAGACAAAAAATGTTTAAATCAAAAAGAAAACCAACAAGTCCTGGAGAAATCTTGCAAGAAGAATACCTAACCCCCTTAGGTCTTACTCAAAAACAATTAGCGGATCATATCGACTACGATGTCAAGGTGATCAACCGATTAATTAATGGTCGAACTAGAATAAATGCCCCTCTCGCCTTGAAACTTGCAGCGGCCCTGAATACCAGTCCCGAATTCTGGTTAAATGCTCAAAAAGCTATCGATATTTATGAAGCCTCTAAAAATATTGGAAAGCTTCCTCGAGCTCTTATAACCGATGGACATCTCTCTTATGCCTAAAGAAGAATTCAATTCTTGCCTGCACAAATCAATCCTGCTATCGGCCGCTTCACTATGACACAAGCACACAAAATCGCCGTACTGGCGGGTGACGGCTCCGCTCCTGAGTTTATGGCTGCAGCCCTAAAAGTATTGGAGGCAGCAGCTCAAAAATTTTCTTTCAAATTGGACTATCACGAGGCCCTCGTTGGAGGTGCTGCTTACGACAAATACAAACACCCTCTTCCTCCCAAAACCCTGAAAATCACCGATAGCTGCGAGGCCATTCTTTTTGGGTCGGTGGGACGCGACGACTTGCCTCAAGGCTTGGTCGAAAAAGAAGGGCTGCTGGCCCTCCGAAAATATTATGGTCTTTTCGCTAATCTGCGACCTGCCACTATTTACGCGCCCTTGGCGGTTTCCTCCTCATTAAAAACAGAACGACTCGCGGATGAAAAGGGAGATACCGGTTTTGAAATTTTAACGGTTCGCGAACTGGGTGGCGGCGCCTATTTTGGGGATAGAATCCGCATGGAAGATACCGGCGGAAAATACGCCGCGGACAACATGAAATACAGCCGTGAAGAAATTGTCCGCATCCTGAAAGTAGGGTTTGAAGTGGCTCGCAAACGCAAAAAAGTTTTGCATTCCATCGATAAAGCCAACGTGCTCGATTCCTCCAAACTTTGGCGTAGTATTGCCAACGAGCTCGCCCCGGAATATCCCGATGTAAAACTCATCCACCAATATGTCGACAACGCCGCCATGCAGATTGCCACCTGGCCCAGGCAGTTCGATGTCATTGTTACTGAAAATTTATTTGGAGATATTTTGAGTGATCTTTCTGCCGCCATTACCGGGTCGCTAGGCCTTCTTCCCTCAGCTTCTTTGAATGAAAAGGGTTTTGGTATGTATGAACCCTCCGGAGGAACCGCGCCGGACCTTGCAGGGCTAGGTATCGTCAATCCCATCGCTCAAATTCGCTCTGCAGCAATGATGCTTTCTTACAGTTTTAAAATGGAAAAGGAGGCTCAGGCGATTGAGACTGCAGTAAAACAAGCCTTGGAGGGTGGTGCACGGACCATTGATATTTGTGGGAAAAAAGAGGTATTCGAAAAAGTGAGGCTGCCTCTTGCCGCAAAGGATAAAATTGCAGTACAAAAGATTTTGCAGGAGTATAAGGTTCTGAGCACCGATGAGATGGCTGCTCATATTATTCGGCAATTATAATGGAGTCTTTATGGGATTTACCTATGTCACCGTGGAAGTCAAAGCGCTTCATAAAAATAAACCAAAATTTTCGGATGAGTTTATGGTGGATACAGGGGCTATCGATTGTTTGATCCCTGGAAAAATTTTAAAAAAATTGGGAATCCCCGTCGCAAAAACACTCGAATATGAAATGGCAGATGGGTCTCTGCATAAATATCCGGTTGGTTTTGCAAGAATAGAATTTATGGGAGAAGAAACAGTGACACAGGTTGTTTTTGGTCCCGATGATTGTGAGCCATTGCTAGGCGTCGTGGCCCTTGAAAATACAGGTTACGGAGTGGATCCTATCACTAAAACATTGAGGAAAATGAACGCAAGGCCTCTCAAATAACGAAGGAGGACAATTTTATGGGCTTAGTTTATGCGGAGATAGAATTAGTAAGACACGACGATAAGGTGTTGATCAAAAAAGGCTTGGTGCCTTATTCGCAACCCAGAAGTATGAAAATAAAAGCTTTAGTGGATAGTGGAGCCTTAATGCTGGCTATCAATGAAGAAATTCAAGGGCAGTTAAAGTTTGATCTGGTAGATAAGCAAATTGCAACTTTCGCGGATGGATCTCAGAAAGAACTTGATATTGTAGGTCCGGTAGAAATCAAATTTGAAAATCGAAGAACTATTGCAGATGCTTTTGTTCTACCAGGCAATAATGAGATCCTTTTGGGCGCTATTCCCATGGAAGGATTAGATGTGTTGGTTGATCCTCATCATCAAAAATTAATTGTTAATCCTGAAGCGCCTTATATTCCGAAACGGTCTATGAAATGAACCTGGGAAATGAACTGGAGTTTGAATTTATGCCCCAAACGCTCTTCGATAAAATCTGGGAAAAACACGTTGTAAAGACCTTACCCGAAGGAGACACCCTCCTCTACATCGATCGCCACCTCGTGCACGAAGTGACCAGCCCGCAAGCCTTTGAGGGGCTTCGTCTCAGTGGGCGAAAAGTCCGTCGACCCGAGCTGACCTTTGCCACCCTGGATCACAACGTCCCCACCGTAGATCGATTCCACATTAAAGACGAAATTGCCAAGGCCCAAATTGATGCCCTCACCCAAAATTGCAAAGAATTTGGCATCACTCTTTTTGATTTGAAGAGTGACAATCAGGGGGTGGTGCACATCATTGGTCCGGAATTGGGCATCACCTTACCCGGAACCACCATTGTTTGCGGAGACAGCCATACCGCCACCCACGGGGCTTTCGGGGCCCTGGCCTTTGGAATTGGAACCTCCGAAGTGGAACACGTGCTGGCCACTCAGACCTTGCGTCAACGTCGCCCTAAAAATTACAAGGTGGAATTCAAGGGTAAATTGGGAAAAGGCGTGACGGCCAAAGACATGATTTTAAAATTGATTGGCCTCATCGGAACTGCCGGTGGAACCGGTTTTGTTTTGGAATATTGTGGCAACACCCTTCGTAATCTCTCGATGGAAGCCCGCATGACGATTTGCAATATGTCCATTGAAGCGGGGGCCCGCGCGGGTTTGATAGCACCCGATGAAATGACGATAGACTACATCTCTTCAGAAAATCGCAAATACGCTCCCCAAGGAAAGGCCTTGGATGAAGCGATTGAATATTGGAAGACGTTAAAATCGGATGAAGAAGCTGTTTTCGATAAAACCCTTACGATTGATGCCAGCACGATTGCCCCTCAAGTGACCTGGGGAACTTCTCCAGGCATGGTGATCGATATCAGTCAGCCTATCCCCGCAACCGACAAAGTCCCAGGACTTTCTCAAAAAGATGCAGAGCTCGCATTGGAGTATATGGGACTTCGAGCCGGTCAAAGGTTGACGGATGTGAATGTGGATGTCGTCTTCATCGGCAGCTGCACCAACGGTCGTATTGAGGATTTACGCGCGGCAGCCCAAGTGCTGCGCGGTAAAAAAGTTTCTTCCCATGTGCAAGCCCTCATTGTCCCTGGCTCACAGAAGGTCAAGAAACAAGCCGAAGCCGAAGGTCTGGACAAAATATTTTCTGCAGCGGGCGCGGAGTGGAGAGAATCAGGCTGCAGTATGTGCTTGGCCATGAATCCCGATCAACTCAAACCCGGCCAACGCGCCGCGGCCACGAGCAATCGAAATTTTGAAGGCAGACAAGGAAAAGGGGGGCGCACTCATTTGGTTAGCCCGCAAATGGCCGCGGCTGCTGCTGTTGCGGGGCGGTTTGTGGATATTAGGGAAGTGTAAACTGGTAGACTGGTAGACTGGTAAACTCGTAAACTGGTATTGGCTGTTAACAGCCCAATCCAAAAACCAGTTTACAAGTTTACGAATCTATGAATCTACAATATAAAAAAATATGTGGGTTAAAAATTTTTGGGAATTGGATTGTTGGAAAGAAGCTCGAATCCTTACTAATCGGATTTATGGCATAAATTTTTCCAGAGATTTTGGACTACAAGATCAAATTAGACGATCTTCTTTGTCGATTATGGCAAATATTGCGGAAGGATTTGGCAGGCAATCTAATTTGGAATTTATTCGATTTCTGGATATAGCGCGAGCCTCTTCCGCAGAGACACAAAGCCATTTATTCATCAGTTACGATTTGAAATATATCGATGAAAATAAATTAAATGAACTAATTAGCCAATGTCAAAAAACAGCAAAAATAATTACAGGTTTGATAAAAAAACTCAGAGAAAAAAAGTAAGCTAATGGTCCACTGTTAATTTTTTACCAGTCTACCAGTTTACCAGTTTACCAGTTTACAACCCATGCAATCTTTCACCACACACACCGGAAAAATCGCCGTCATCAACCGCGCCAACATTGATACCGATCAAATTATTGCCAAACAGTTTCTAAAATCCATCAAGCGTACAGGCTATGGAGAAAGTTTATTTTTCGACTGGCGTTATCTTCCGGATGGCAGAGACAATCCCACTTTTGAATTGAATAGACCCCGTTTTAGGAATTCTACAATTTTGGTGGCAGGAAACAATTTTGGTTGTGGCTCTTCGCGTGAACATGCGGTGTGGGCCGTTGTGCAATATGGATTCAAGGTGGTGATTGCCCCCAGACAAGGCGATATTCCGGCCTTTGCCGACATCTTCTATAATAACAGCAGCAAAAATGGCCTGCTCTGCATTCCTTTGAGTGAAAAGGAAGTGGCAGAAATCGTGAAGGCGGTGGAAGGCGAAGAGGGCCTGGAAGCCAGTGTGGATCTGGAAAATCAGAAGATTAAACTTCATTCAAAAGCAGCCGAAAAAATTTTTTCTTTCCAGATCGACCCTGCTGTAAAAACCCACCTGCTGCGAGGCCTGGACGACATTGGTCTAAGCCTACAGCACGAAGCCGACCTCACAAGGTTTGAGCAGAGCCATTCAATTTTCCTCTGAGAACTCCCCAGCAGAATAACCCCAGCAGCATCAACCAACAGGATAGATCTAGCCTTCCGGAAGTACCGGCGTTTAAAGCGCAACCTCCCCCTTGAGGAGTACCTTCCTGCGTAGAAGGAGGACTGGGATTTACATCACTGGTGTTGCCACCTGGAACAACAGGAGGGGGGCTGATTTCAGGGCAATCTGCGGGACAAGTGGCAGGGGTTTCTGTGGCCGCACACACCCCATCTCCACAAGATCCACCGGAAACAGAAGAAGACGGAGGGGATGCAGGGGGTGAGAGGCAATCGGCCGCACAAGTGTCATGGGTTTCCGTCCCATTGCAAATTCCGTCCCCGCAACGAGGAGCAGGTGGGGGACAATCTGCAGGGCAAGTAAGCGTCGTTTCACCGCCATTACAAATTCTATCACCGCAAATGGGAATCACAGGACAATCGATCGCACAGGAAGCAGAAGTCTCTGTCCCATTACAAATTCCATCTCCGCAACGAGGAGCAGGTGGCGCACAATCCACAGGACAGGTTGTTGCGGTTTCACTGCCATTGCAGACTCCATCGCCACAGCTCACCGTCGTAGCAGCCGTTAAAGTTACTTCTACAACATTGGTAGAGACACTGAGGAGGGTTCCCAAATAAGCCCTCACACGATAACAATAGGGATGACCATACACCAAACTCTCTGTATCCATCACGGTCAGATAAACCCCTGCAAGCGTGCGTTGTTCGGGAGAACTAGGGAAAGGGGTTTCGATATAAGCGCTATCCCCCAGGGCAGAACAAGTACTAGCGGCAGGCTCTTCGGCCCTCTCCACCACAAATCCCTCTTCGTTGTTAGAATCGTCTTTAAAAGAAAGGCTCACACGTAATTCACTCCCTACTTGAGACGCACTCAGATTGGCTGGGGCATGGAGTGTAGGCGATACTGGGCCACAATCTGCGGGACAAGTCGCAACGGTTTCTGATCCCTCACAAATTCCATCCCCGCAAACAGGGGTTGGCAGGCCACAATCGGACGGACAAGTTCTGGGGGTTTCGCTTCCATTGCAGATTCCGTCACCACAACGAGGAGCCGGGGGGCCACAATCTGCAGGACAGGTATCGGGGGTTTCCGTTCCATTACAAATTCCATCCCCACAACTCACCACTACATCAGCCGTCAGGGTCACCGCCACAACATTGCTGGGAACACTGAGCGTTACTCCCAAATAAGCCCTCACGCGATAGCAATAGGTATGATTGTACGCCAAAGCCTCCACATCGCTTTGAGTAAGGTATACCCCACTCAAGACACGTTCTTCGGCAGAGTCGGGAACAAGGCGTTGGGCATAAGCAGCATCGCCCAAATCGAGGCAAGTGCCGCCAGCAGGCTGTTCGGCCCGCTCCACCACAAAACCCTCTTCATTGGTGGAATTGTCTTTGAAAGAAAGATTCACGCGCAACTCATGACTCACCTGAGAGGCACTCAAGGCCGTGGGGGGATCGAGCGTCACTACTCGTGGAGTGCAATCCGCAGGACAAGTGAGAGGGGTTTCCGATCCCTCGCAAATTCCATCGCCGCAAACAGGCGTTGGTGGCCCACAATCGGCCGGACAAGTCCTTGGGGTTTCGCTTCCATTGCAAACACCATCTCCGCAATAAGGCAAAGGAGGAAGAATCAGAGGACAATCCATCGGGCAAGAAAGGGCTGTTTCCGTTCCATTGCAAACACCGTCTCCACAACGCGGAAACATTCCAGGGTTTATGGTAATGGTTCCAAAATCAATGGGAGTGAGGCCGGGAAGCACATTGCTGGTGTCGTGATTAGACAGGCGCAGATTGTGGACAAACTCCGAGGTGCCATCCGCTGTGGTGGTTTGAGTGGCGGTAATCCAATCTCCTGTCGCCACCGTAATGGCATCATGACTGCGAAGTGTGGTAGAAAAACTTCCACTGGTATCCGCAACTGCCCCCCACACAAGCAAAGCCCCTTGTCCGTAGGGGATGCCCGGAGACGGAGTGGCTCTAAAAAATTGAAGGAGGGCATTGGGGCGCACGCTACTGGAACTCAGCGTCCAGGCAGTGGGGCTGTCGGTGCTATCGGGACTCGCATGCAGGGCAAACACAGGGATGCCATGCTGAGGATAATAATCGTGGGAAGTTCCATTGGGTGGGAAATTATCCGTGTTAAAATCCGATTCCACATCTCCCAGGATGTTGATGCCATAGCCCTGGTTGAGTTCGATCTGATTGCCAAAAAAATAATTTTGATAAATCTCGCGACCAATCAGGTTAATGCCTCCCGCTCCTTCATTAAAAGAAATATCGCGACCATTAAACTTGATGACATTGGCATCTGCCGGGTTTAAGCCGCCAACCGTGTTGTTTCGTGCCCCCGTATCCAGCAAAACCCCCGGGCCTTTATTGCCCGCATCGGTGCTCAAAGCACCCGAACGCACGCCAATAAAATTGCCCTGAATTTGGTTGTTTTGCCCACTGATCAGAATCCCCGCACCCCGATTTTCAACCAGGGTATTGTTGCGCACGATGTTGCCGCTCGACTCGAGACAAACCCCATTGCGCGCATTCTGGATGACAACATTAAACAAATGTAAATTTCCGTGAGAGACAATTGCGCAACCTTCGTGGATATTTGTCCCCACAGGCAAGTCACTGCCATCAATCACTATAGGATCGGTATCAGTAGGGCCCACAATTTCCACTGTTCCCTGGCAATCGGCAGGAATATCCAGAGGGCCGGCACTCAGATGAATAGTTCTCATTCCCCTTCCCGCCACAATAGAGTCAAAGCTCAAAGAATCGGTCCCTGCAATCACACAGGCACTTCGAATCCTCTCTCGCAGAGAATGCGCCGGATACCGCCCCGCAGAATTGAGCGGGCCATCCTGATTGTTAAGCACCCGACAATCCGCCTCTGCAGGACTGGAACCCAGATGACACTCCGCCTGGGCGAAAGTGGATAATCCAAAAATCAAAAAAAAGAAAAAGAGGAAGAATGTTTTTTTCATAATTAGAGCCCATCTCTCATTCGTAAATATTACGCACTAAAAAAATACACTCATCGAGCAATCAGTGCGAAGTCCCATCCACCCTTACGACAAAATCCCAGCTCTGTGGAAAATGCTGCCCCGCATCTGCGGCTAGTACAAAAACAGGCATTTGCAGATGACCCACAGCCCTGGTCACAATGCCATCACAAACGGCATCGTGGCTACGGTTGTAGTCCACACCGGTAATGTAGCCAGTACTTTCAGAGTCATACCGAACATGAACCCTCATCTGAAAACCAAAGTTATGGGCAAGGCTTGTAAAGGCTGGATCTGCTCTCACTCCTCTGCCCATCGAACTGGAAATAAAGCCCCCCACCATCTCTTGCGAGTTTTGTCTGAAACTCCAGTTCGATACATTAAAAGGTTGGACAATATCACCGCTTGTCCATGGGCCGGTTGAAGCACTGACAACAGGTGCCCCCCCTCCTCCTGCATCCCAAACTGTAAGTGGCGCCGTAGGGCCTTGCTCTGCTAGTTCTCTGCCTGTTCCTGGGCTAAAGGCAGCTCCTCCGGGAGTTCTAAAAGTTGGGGGATCTACCCGATTCCTTCGGGCAAACAGACTCTCAGTTGATGAGGAGACAGCGTCCTCCATCGTTTGCACCCCTGCATCCCCCGCATCAGGACAATCGCCCGAAAGATCACAGGGGTGAATATTCCCAAAACCACGATTCACACTTGCATCCACCACCGGAACCACAAGGCCCGCATCCGCTACCGGTGCTGCCATATTCGGAGTCCCTATCATCTCATCCGAAAATGCCCTTGCGTTTGCACAACAAATATATTCCGGATGCCCTTGGCACAGGGCTGAGGTATGCATACGACCGACTACGCCTTGGACATTGGCCTGAAAGGTTGAAAACAAAGAGTCCAATGTAGCTGCCAGACTGTGAAAATCTCTCCAAGCCGATCGAAAGGGATTGAAATCTTCGCTAGTGACAAGGGGATGATCGATGCCATAAGGCCCCATGTAGCGCCCCAGGTAGCTGAGGACGGTTCCGAAACCCCGCAAGGCTTGAGGGTTTTGCCTCAATAGATCCAAATTGGGATTACCGTCCCCGGGGGCTGGGCTCCTTATTCCCACCGCCTGTTGCCAGGATCTATAATGTTGGGCAGTAACAGTCTGTGGGAGACTTGGGCCGGCAATCTCCCTCCAGGCATCAAAGCATTGGGATTGAATATCTCTTAACTGCAATCTTAAAAGAGAAATCACGGGAGGCTCCTTATAAAGTTAGGTTAAGGTTCGACGTCTACAAGGCTTATCGGCAAATCCTCAAAAAAGTTGCTAACTAATTTTTTTTTCACTTTTTTAGCAACTATTTTGAAATAGGGTCGATAAGTAAACTGTGATTCAAATTTCGCCATAAGATCATAAGGAGACCCCCCATGTTTTATCGATTGCGTTTACAACAAACTCCCCCTGCTGGTTCTGTCACTCGTCGTGGGCCTTTTGCCCTCACTATTGAAGGCACTCTGGGTCGGGCCACCGAAGCCACTACGGCAACAAATTATCCCGAACTTGATTCTTATATCGTGGCCGGCGGAGGAGTTCGAGCAGGCATGCTGCTAAACCCTGCAAGTCCACACTTCCGATTCCTTGCACAAGTGCGCGCCGCCCTGAACCACACACAAGGAAACCCTCTTACTGCACCGACAGCCATGACTGCGTTTGATTTTGGAGCCTGTCTTGCTGCGCAGTATCAAAGCTCTCAGCAAGCCTCTGTGGCATTTGTGGCTCAGGCAGAGGGTTGTGCAGGCGGCACTTACGTAAACGGAACCGCAACCAATGACCCTCTCACCGATGCCATCATTAGGAATGCGGGCCTGGGTTATCATGTTCAAGCAAGCGTGGGTGCAGGGGCGCGTTGGGGTGATTTCACCCTTCTTGTAGGGCCGTTGTGGAGAAGGGTTTTTGCCAATGGAGTGGCCGCTGCAGCAAACGGAGCCAGCGGAGATTTTGAACTGAATAATCCTACTGGTGTTTTTGACAACTGGGTCGCCTCACTCACTTGGTCACCCAGCACCCGATCGGCCCCAACCACAAGACCCAGTGCGGATGCGCTCTGTGCTGGGGCTAGCACTGCCTATGTGAGTGATGCTGCCATTACCGGCTTTGCCGCACAAAATTCAACCCTCAGGGCTGAAATTGAAAGCCTGCTGGATCAGGCTGTTCCCTATAGCAACGATACCCAAACTCGAAGGCAGATATTGGAGGCAGTGGCTTTGCTGGAAAATCCTCATTCTAATAATGCTGCAGAAGAAGCGCCCCATCTAGCTCTAAGAACCCGCTGGGTTTCTAACTACTTACCCGATGGTATTCCAACTGTTTCAACAGATAATTTAGGCACGCTTCCTTCCGATGAGCGCGCAACGAATTATACGAGTCAAGTTCAGCAGGTTTGCAGAAATCGCGAAAGAATTTACATGCGCCTGCAGGATGAACACGATCGACTCACTGCCCTGCAAGGTCGGCTTGCAGAAGCAGCCATGAGAAATATGCTAGCCAGATTGCATGCCCCCAGACCTTCAATACGTGTTGAAATTTCTGAGGAGACCCTTGTCAACATAAGTACAGTGCAAAATGTCATGCAGTTTGCGAGTAACCGAGGTGGACGCCAGGATTACACCGATTTTACGGCCTTACTCGGGACGTTAAGAAGTGATACAGCTTACACAACCATGACCCCTACACAACGCCTTGCTTTATTACAGCAACGCTTGCTAGGTTCCAGATTTAGCCATCCTTCAAGGCCGGCCAATATGTTTATCCCTTCAAGAGTGGGGCGTAGCGTAACGATTCCCTTACTGACCGTGCTACCACATATAACCGAATATTTCAGAGACGTAATTGCCTCGGGTTCAAGAATCGCGATTGATGCCCATACCGACGAAAGTGGTAGGGGAAATCTTGCTACTAGAATGCGAACCAACTTTGATCTTGCCGGATATCGTGGACACATCATCGTAGCCTTACTCTCTTTCGCTACCAATACTCCAGCAGAGAACTATATCCCGCATAGTTCTGGGCAAACTCGTCCATTGATAGGAAGTGCACCCGGGACAGCGAGAATACTTAATCGTCGTTTTGAAATCACCACCTGTGTGGCAGGAAGTACCGCTGAACGCTGTAGCCCCAATTTTACGCCTTCTACAGCTGAAGTGCCAGCAGTAAGACCATCTCAACCTCAACAACAACAACAACAACAACAACAGCTGTCACTACCACAAGCACCGACACCGCCAACGGCACCAACAACGACACCAACAACGACACCAGCGCCACCAACGCCTCAAGAGCACTAAAGGCTCATCCCGGAAGCGAGTGGGTAAATTTGAGGTATTTAAGGGCAGGAAATGCGTGCGAGTAGTGGATAGGAAGAGAATTGAGTAGGATGAAGAACTTGTATCACAATTAAAAATTAGAAATAGGCAGCAAGGATATTCCCCTCTCCCCCAAGGGGCATAGGTATCTACACAAGTCAGCAAGATACTAATTTTGTTACTCTTGCTGATCCCTCCCCTTAAGCTAAGGGGAGGTTAGGAGGGGTTATGAAAGATTTTGCAAATTAGAGAAGCCCTGAATTTTGCAAGGTTTTCCATAACTCCCCCAACCCCCTCTTAGCTTAAGAGGGGGAAATATGAAAAGATGTGTAGATACCTATGCCTCAAGGGGGAGGGGAATAAATGAGTGAACAGTTAAAGTATATTATTTTACCCACTCGATAGCGTGAAGGACCTTTTTTAAGATTGGAAGCATTTTATGGTTACCCTAAGAACTCTCGATGCTACAGAACGAAGCCTGATGGATCCAGCCTCAAATGTTCGGGCCGTAGAAGCGGCGCTTCGTTTGCGTGATACCCAAACGAACCCCGGCGGCCCGTTTACTTTACCCGCCTGGCCCGCACAGGGACTTAATTTGAGGGTATTCACAGGGGCTAACCGTCAAGGAGTAGACATTTTTGAAAATCATCAAGAGGCGTTCCAACATGCCGTACAGAACCTGGATCCTAGTCTAGTTACCATAGCTAGCAGGAACACAGGAGACGATCTTCTAAATACCTATGGAGGAAATACTGGCTTACAAATTCGTGTCGCTCCAGGTTCACCACTCGCCAACCGTTTAGAATCATTTGTGGGCAATTCGAGAGCCTTACGGTTTTTTGCTGATAATGTTGATGCAAATCACGATGGGATTTTAACCAACGAGGAACTTGAGCATTACCAACAGTTAGATACAGGAGAAACCGTACAATCTGCGAGCTATCGAGCCCGCGCAGAGGCCGTACGAAATGCCAGGACCGTGTTCCCCTCTCTGCTGCTTTTTGTTCGTTATTCAAATACCGATATAAATGTTATTGGTGGGAACCAACCTGTAATTCATCCCCTGGTCTCCAGCGTCAACACCTGGAGAGACAGAGCCCTCGGGGCAGTGATAGGCGCTTTGGTGACGGTGGGGTTAGGAACACTGGTGGGGGTGAGGCTGGCTAGAAGAGCAGCTGAGGCTACCCGAAGAGAGGGAATAGAAGCAGGGGAACAAAACGTACTGACGTCTATTCCACTAGATCCTAGTGCCTCCATAACTGATCCTGCAGTGGGTAATCGTGTGGGGCCTCTTTTACGGGCAGCGGAAACTAGGGGTAGAACTGCCGCTAGGAATGAGATGTGTGCTTGTTTTCCAGACGATCCTCGTACCCAAATGATTCGTGATACTGCACTGACTGACCTTGTCACTGCGCGTGAAGGGGCAAGGGAAGTAGATGGATACAATAGAGCAAGAAATGAAAATGTAACAGCTGCAGCAGAGAATTTAGCAATGCAGCATTTAGTGGAAAGGAGAAATGAGATAGAAGGCATGCTATCAAGGGCAGTTTCCACTGATGTCCCTGCCCTCCAGGGAGAACTCGACTATATTAGAGGTGAGCTGCAAAGATTGGGAGTAACGGAGCCAGCAAACTTTACTGATGAAACGAGGGCTGGCCGACGGGCCTTAGAGGAAGCCGCACCTACAGGACAGGTTACCCCGCCAACAACGCCAATGACCCGGCCTGCAACAAATACAGGCATGCCCAGCGGATTATCTCCTTTACCAGGACCATCACGAGCCCCTGCTTTCTCTCCGCCGGCGCGGCCCCGTGTTGCGACTGAGTCCGCAGGAGCTGCTGGAGCACTTCGAAGTCTGGCTAGACCAATGCAGGCACGCCCAGGAGCCCAAACAGTGATGGGAGCACCTTCTTCTGGTGAGATTCCTACTGATCGTACTCATCGATAAAGACTATCTATGAAACTGCTTCTTTCGACGGGGCTTAAAAGTAAACTTGAGCGGAGTTCCTAGAAAGGAAAACTGGTTGCGGATGCCGCGCAATAAATAGCGCTTGTAAGATTCCGGAACCAGTTTGGGATGATTGGCCAAAATCACAAAATGCGGCGGGCGGATTCCTATTTGGGTCATGTAAAACAAATTGAGGCTTCTTCCAGAAACCATAGGCGGCGGATGCTTTTGTAGCAAGTCTTGCAGCAGTTCGTTGATTTCGGAGGTAGAAAGTTTTTTAGACGATTCTTGATAGACCCTTTGAATCAAGGGGTAGATTTTGGAAAGCCCAGTCCCCTTTTTAGCACTGATTTTTTGAAGGGGATAATTTTCGGTAAATCCAAAACGATCCAAAATCTCTTTTTGAAACTTCGCCCAATCTTCTCCTGGCACCAAATCCCATTTATTCACCAAAATCAGCATCGGCCTGAAACGGCTCGTAATCATCTGCAGCACTTTGGCATCTTGGGTGGTCATCACGTCGGTAGCATCCAAAAGCAACAAGGCCACATCACAATGCGCCACTTGTTCCAGCGTCTTCAGCACCGACACTTTTTCTATTTTGCCCTCGCTGTGCGATTTTTTGCGGATGCCCGCTGTATCCACGAACTGGTAAACACAACCCTCTTCTTCCACTTCAATATCCAGGGGATCTCGTGTGGTGCCGGGCACATCGTGCACCACCGCGCGCGGAGCGCCATACAAGGTATTCAATAAAGTGGATTTCCCGACATTGGGCCTGCCCAGCAAGGCCACTTTTATTCGGGGCTGTGGGTTTTCACCCTCTCCCCTAGCTCCCGTGCCCGAGATCTGCGACTCTCCCGTCGAGGGAGAGGGGCTTAAGAATTTCTTGGCCGCCACAAGCACCTCCGACACGCGCCTTCCATGTTCGGACGAAATGGGAAACACCTCCGAAAAACCCAAGGCATAAAAATCACTTAAGTCATTTTCTTGTGAGGCATTGTCAATTTTATTCACCACTAAAAAAGTTTTCTTGGAAACTTTTCGAAGTTTTTTAGCCACTTCATAATCTTCATTCGTGAGTGCGCTCTTGCCATCCACCACCCATAAAATAAGGTCCGCCTCGCGGATACCTTCTTCCACCTGCTTACGCATCTGCTCCAGCAGCGAGGTGGCAGGGTTCAGATCATAGCCACCCGTGTCAATCACCTCAAAGCGCGAGCCATCCCAATCGCAGATTCCATAATGCCGATCGCGAGTCACCCCCGGCAGATCATAAACAATGGCTTCTTTTTTTCCGATGAGCCGATTAAAAAAGGTAGATTTTCCGACGTTGGGTCGACCGACAATGGCAATTTTGGGGAGTGGCATAAATGTTCTCTTAAATTAAAAATGGCTTATAACCGTGACGCAATAATTGAACTGCGCAGTAGATTATAAGCCATTTTTATGGCGGTGCAGGGAATCGAACCCCGGACACAACGGATATGAGCCGTTTGCTCTAACCAACTGAGCTACACCGCCAGTGTCTGCTTCCATAAAAACATTTCTGTAAGCAGAGTCCATTTTATTCCCTCTCCTTACGAAGGAGAGGGTTAGGGTGAGGTCTCCACATCATAAACCGCTAACACGGATGGATACCGCTTAAACGATGCGGCGAACCCCCTATCACGTAACCAGAAAAGTGCAAGGATTTGTCTTGGGCCCTTTTCAGCGCTGTAGGGAATCAGATCCAGGATGGCTCCATCCACTTTTTTGCTGTTCCATTGTTCTCTCAAACCCATGCTGCTGTTTTTAAGCTTTACCAGCCAGCTATTCTTAAAAATGGGACGGGTGCCCACAATGTTCTTTAAAAACGTATCATTTTTGGCCACCAACACCTCCAGTTCCCCTGCCCTGTTCGTCCAGGCGATGGGATCCAGATTAAAGAAGGTATTATTTTCTTCCTCCTGATTGAGGACATTTTTAACCGGCTGCTGGATATAATTTGCAGATCCTCCGTAGCTTTCCGAACTGCTCCAATTCTTTTCAAAATGACCAGATTGACTACTATAAGTTTTGAGAGTTCCAGAAGGAGTCAAATAGATCAAATCCGGATTTTGCTTTTCGCCACTCACACCCTGCACACCGTACAAGCCTAAATCTCCCGGGATATTCCAATCGCCATCTTCCTGAATCTTGCCATCTTGAAATTTCAACTTCTTGAGTTTGTGCCGCGCCTGCTCTTTGCCATAAAATACCTCTCCCAAGAGCAGGGGGCCGCCTTGATAAGTAATGGATTTCAACAACCAGGGAATTTTATCGGCCAACACTTGAAACTCACCATTCGCCTTGTATTTTAAAATCAGCGAAGAGGCCTGGCCATAGCTGACATTCGAAATTAAGATTTCCGCCCGCCCATCTCCATCTAGATCTTGGGCGTACACCCGTACAAATTGATCGGAATTTTTGGCATCATACTTTGCAAGCAACTTCAGGGTTTGATTGGCGAACGCATACACATACACATGATTCAAATCGATAAACACCAGGGCTGGATTGGGGTCGCCTTGAAAATTCGCCACGGCTATTCCCCTGGCCTCGAAATTTAAACGCTCGCTCATCCATTTATAATCGGGAAATTCAATAAAATTTGAGTTCTGAGCCTTTGCAGTCTCGGTCACAGGCGGCTTTCTCGTCAGGGGAGACATCAGCACCGTGGCCGTTTTCTTTTTGGAAACAATTTGAGTGAGAGGCGGTAAGGCGGGGTTTGGCAATACGACTGCTGCAGCCGAGGTATTCGAGCCAATGACCGCATAATCTTTTTTTAAAGATTCGCTAATTTTGGCCGCGTGTTTTTTTAAGACGGGCAAAAGTTGATCCGCATTCTCGGCCTGATCGCTAAAGGTTTTGGGAGCAGTCTGGCCACCGATAAATAAACGGGAATTGATCTGAATAGGCGCTCCAGCCTTCAGAAGAGATCCCGTTAATAGCGCCTCCACTTTTTGAGTCTGCAGGACTTTTCGATAACCTGCTTTTTGAATCTCTTTTTCCGAAACGGAAACAGTTTTTACCTGTTTAATCCCCGCTTCGATGAATGCAGCCTGCAAGGCCTCTTGCACCAAGGGTTTGAGATAATCGAGTTTTTCATTGCTCATCAATTCATAGTCCCCTATCCCCACACTTTGGGCTTTTACTTCATAAGAAAAGAGTAAAATGAAAACTAAAAATGAAAGATAAAATATTTTTTTCATAGAGGGTTGAGCTAGCATTCGAATTTTGGGGTGGCAATCTGAATGTTAAACCAATAAATAAGCCTTAATAAATCCTTTTATGTCTCCATCCAAAACACGATCCGTGTCATTCATTTCAAAATTAGTTCGATGATCCTTCACCATCTTATAAGGCTGTAGCACATAGGAACGAATTTGGCTGCCCCAGGTATTGTCGAGTTTTCCTGCTTCAATTTCTTTTTGTTTCGCCCGTTTTTTTTCTACTTCAATTTCGTAGAGACGGGAGCGGATCATCTTCATCGCAAATTCGCGATTCTGATTTTGGCTGCGCTCATTTTGGCACTGCACCACAATGCCGGAAGGAATGTGTGTCAGCCGTACGGCAGTCTCGTTTTTTTGCACATGCTGACCTCCTGCGCCTCCGGCTCGAAAGCTTTCGAACTTGATATCGGCAGGATTGACCTCAATAACAATCGTATCATCGATGAGCGGATGAACAAATACCGAGGCAAATGAGGTGTGGCGGCGTTTGTTGGCATCAAAAGGAGAAATACGGACCAGGCGATGCACTCCAATTTCGGCCTTCAAATAACCAAAGGCCTCTTTTCCTTCAATAGTCACAGTCACACTGCGATAACCCGCACCGTCTCCTTCGGTGAAATCCACAATCTCATTTTTCCACCCTTGCTTTTCACAGTAACGCAAATACATGCGCAGCAACATGGCCACCCAGTCGCAACTTTCGGTACCACCCGCGCCGGCATTGATAGAAAGAATGGCCGAGCAATGATCTTCTTCTTCGGTGAGCATGGTAGCCACTTCGGCTTCTTCTACACGCGTAACAAGTTGGGCATATTCTGCGTCGACCTCATTCCAGACCACCTCACTGTCCTCTGCACTATTCAACTCGAGCAGCACTTCGAGGTCTTCAAGGGCAGAAAAAAGCAGCTGATGTTTTTTGATCACTTCTTCTTTTTCGGAAAGTTCTTTGGAGAGTTTCTGAGCTTTTTGAGAATCTTCCCAAAAAGAGGCTTCCTGGCTCAGGGCCGTCAACTCTTGAACTCGAGCACTGAGATGCTCCAGGTCAAAGCCACCTCCCGACCGCATTTGCACGATCTTTCAGGGCTTCAATTTTGGATTGGTATTCTTTGGACATAAGCTAACTCTTTATTTACGCAACGATCGAATGGTTTTATCCGCATCTTTCTTCTTCACAATTCTCAAAATGGTTATTTTTAATTCTTTAAAAATATAGAAAACTCTATAACTCTCTTTCTTGGTATCAATTCTGAGACGAAAAAGAGGCCAGGAAAAACCCTGGATTCTCTTTTTCAAAGGAGGATAGGGAAATGGTTTTTTTTCAAGATGCCTCTGAATCTGGTCGAGGATGACTATCACCTCTTTGGCATCTCTCAATTTTTCAAGATCCTTCTCCGCTTTTGAATAATATTCGAGCTGAAAAGAAGACATTACAACTCAGCCTTTTTGATAAATTTAGCCCTCAATTTTTCTGAAGAAATATTTTTATTTTGTGCCGAGAATTTCAAAGCTTTCTTGGCATCCTGCTCAAGATTTAAATGTTGCGCCAAAATAAAATCTTCAAGCTCCTCTTCGCTCATCGATACAATCGCACGGATAGGTTTCCCGTTTTTGGTTAAAATCACTGTATCTTTCAGCTGAAAAAATTTGGAAGGACTTTGGCTAAAATCTTTCACGCTCGCAAATTTCATAATTTTTCCTAGGTATGTACATTCGTATTTATCGTGCCAAATTAAAACTGGCGTCAATGGAAATACTTTCAGGCAACATAACTTCACCCAGTAACTAAATGCATCTAAAAAAGTAATTTTAAGGACTTATTATTTGCCATTGCTAGCATTCGGGCAAGAGGAGTTAATAACTTTTAAGAAATGTTCAATCTATTGAGAAAGTCTCTTGACCCTCAATTTTAGATGCTTTATAAGATGATAATGCGAACCACAATTGTCATACAAGAAGACTTAACAAAAAAAATCAAAAGTCATATCCAGCAAAAAAAACTTTCCCAATTTATCGACCTCTGCATTCGCGAACACTATGAATTGGAGAACAAGAAAAAACAACGCGAAGCCTTGGCAGCGGCTTACCATCAAGCTTCAAAAGAGGAAGATCCTGACAATAACTTTGACCTTATCGATATTGAGGACTGGCCCGAATGATTTTAAGAGGTGAAATTTATTGGGTGAACCTGGACCCCACTTTAGGGACAGAGATTAAAAAGACTCGACCTTGCGTGGTGGTGTCTAACAATATCGCCAATCAAAATTATTATCAAATTACCGTACTCCCCATCACCACTCAGCACCTGAGCAAGACGCATCCCTTTGAAGTGTTACTCCTGAAGGAAAAAACGGGCCTCCCTAAAAACGGCAAGGCCCTTGCCCAACAGATCAGAACTGTTTCCAAAGAAAGATTAGGCAAAAGAAGTGGGCTGATTCAAGATGAGGAAACCTTGCAAAAAATTGCCAGTGCGATTCAATTACACCTTGGCCTGTTAACGGAATAAGGATTCCGCTTCAATAGCGACAACAAGATCCCAAACAAGCTGGATAACAAACAGAAATACGCAAACACGTCTCCATAGCGGGTATAAAAACTTTTTACTTCCAAAAGCTTTATTTCCCCTTTTCCGACGGCTTCTTTCCAATAAGGCAATTCACTTTCTAAAGCCCCCCAAGAATGAATGAAGGCACTGGCCCCCGTATTGGTGACTCGAACCAGCATACGGCGGTTTTCTACCGCACGAAAGATGGAGAAATTTAAATGCTGAGGCAAGGCTGAAGAAGGGCCATACCAGGCATCATTTGTGAGATTCGCCAGCAAGTTCGCTCCTGCAAAGGCATGCCCGCGAGCTACTTCTGGAAAAATATCCTCGTAACAAATGAGAGAACCTATTTTTGCCCCCTGGCTTTCCAGTAAACTGAATTTTTGCCCCGGATAAAAATTTCCAACTTGCACCGTTAATTTATCTAAAAAAGGAAGATATTCTTTGAGCGGGACGTACTCCCCGTAAGGAACTAATTTTTGTTTGTGGTAAACAGAAAGTTTTTTCGAATCGATTAAGAGGGCCGAGTTGTGAAAGAGATCGGAATGGGGATGATCTTCAGTGATCGCTCCCAAGATAAGCGCTCTGTCCTCATTCTTTCCAAGCAGATTCTTCGCTGTGCTCAGGAGAACAGCCTTTTCGTTCAGGATGACATCGTAAGGATAGGAAGACTCGGGCCAAAAGATAAACTGAGCCCCCTCTTCAGCAGCTTGCTGAGTAAGTTGTTCATAACGACCCATAATTTTTTTTGCTGAAGTCGTATCCCATTTTTCATCTTGCTGGATATTGCCTTGGATAAAAGCAGCTTTGAGAACAGCACTTTTTTCTTCGAGGGATTGGAGCTGCTGAATTTGATGTTTGCCGTAAAGAAAGGTGCAAAGGAGAAGGAGGGGGAAGAAGAGGAGTTTTACTCCCCTTCCTCTTTTCCTGCCCCCTCCCCTCAAGGGAGAGGGGAATATTTTTTTCACAATTTCAAAACACCACAAATTTCCCCACAACACCAAGGTCGTCACCCCATACACACCAAAAATATCCGCAATTTGAATCAAAGAAAGAGTACGTGCTTGAGAATATCCAATCTGCCCCCAAGGAAAGCCGCCCATGGGCCAGCGGCATCTGCACCACTCCGCAGCGATAAAAAAAATGGGAAGGACAAAATAAAAATCAATTTTGTTTTTTTGAGAAACCCATTTCGCCAAACACCAGGGCAAAACAAAATAAAAAGCTAAGATGAAAGACAGTAAAATTTGAACAAAAATGGAAATGGCTGGGTGCAGCCCTCCAAAACTGTTGAGAGCGGTATAGAGCCAGTACAAAGAACCCAAGTTGAATAAAACCCCAAAAAACAAACCCTGATAAAAAAGTTTTTTTATCGATTGCGTTTTTGCAATCCACACGAGAGGAATATAGGAAATGAAAGCCAAGAAACCCAGATTAGGGAAGGTTTCCCCAGCAATTAAGGTGGGGTGAGAGAGGATGCTGAGCAGGGCAAAAAATGTGAGTAGTAGGTAAGTCAGAAAAACTCCTCTCCTATCTTCCCCATCAACTTCCTCTCCAAACGCTGCATCGCGGCTTCCTCCTTCACTCCCCGTTCATGATCATAATCCAGCAAATGCAAAAAACCGTGAATCATGAGAAAACAAATTTCTTCAAAATTATTTTTCCAAAACTCTTTCGCCTGGGCATAAGCCTTCTCGACACAGATGACGACATCTCCCAAAAAGACACCGTTCTTTCGTACTGTTTTTCCCGTCTGCAGGGGAAAAGATAAAACATCGGTCACCTTGTTTTTTTGACGATATTTACGGTTGAGTTTTTTTATTTCTACGGGGGTAACAAAGGTTAAATCAAAATCCGAGTCTGGAATTTTCATTAAAGAAAATAAAAGCAGACTCATTCTTTGGAGACGAGCAGCCGAAATACGATAAGCGGTTTTGTTTTCGACTCTCATCTCGCCGATTCCACTCTTTTGAGGGGAAGGGGAATTGTATTATTCTCTTCCATGTTCGGATAAACAACGCGTTGGTGGTAGATTCCCACCAAAGTCCTCACAAAGGTATTCGCAATATTTCGCAAGTCATTGAGGGTTAAATCGCACTCATCCAACTGTTCTTCTGCAAAGCCTTTGTTGATAATTTTTTGAACCATGTCCTGGATTTTGGCCGGACTCTTGTCGGACAAAGAGCGAACTGCTGCTTCCACACCATCTGCCAGCAAAAGAATTCCCGCTTCACGCGATTGGGGCCTGGGACCCGGATAACGGTAGTCTTCCTGTTCCACCACATGCAGATCACTTTGCTCCTGTTCTTTCGCCTTATTATAAAAATAGCGGATCACCTTGGTGCCCTGATGCTGAGGAATCATGTCTGCAACCACCTTGGGTAACTTGTATTGTCGGGCCAGTTCCAAACCTTCTTTCACGTGCGAGCAGAGGATGAGAGCGCTCATGGAAGGCTTAAGGCCTTCGTGGCGATTAGTTCCCCCCATTTGGTTTTCAATAAAATAAAGGGGCTTTACTATTTTTCCAATGTCATGAAAATAAGCCCCCACCCTTGCAAGGATGGGATTTGCACCAATAGCCTGGGCGGCTGCCTCTGCCAATACGGCCACGAGCTGGCTGTGATGGTAAGTCCCCGGTGCCTTCACAATCATTTCCCGCATCAAGGGATGATTTAGACTTCCAAGTTCAAGCAGTTTGATATCCGTGGTATAGCCAAAGATCATTTCTACCAAAGGCATATAAAACAAGACATACAGGGCGCTGTTGGTTCCGCCCAAAAATCCGGCGAGCATCCCTCCCGTCAATTCACTCATCGTCCAATGTTCCATCACAGAAACCACTTGGACCATTTTAATGGTAAAAATGGCAAAGGCATTGATGATTCCTGTATAGAGCCCTGCTTTCAAAATGGTGCTACGACGATCGACATGGACGATGGATCCTGCACCCGCGATGGAGGAAATAAGAAAAAAAATGGAAAGATCAATGTCCGATTTCAAGAAAAAACCTGCTAAGGTAGAACTGATGAGCGCAAAAATAATAGCCGTCTCCGAATTTAAAACCAAACGTGTCAGCATGGCCCCCGCCGCCAAAGGGATGGTGTAGTAGAGAGTCTGTAAATCGAGTTCTATGTTTAATGTTTCACGGATCGGCCCAGCGAAAACCGCCACCAGACGTACAAAAACCAGGCTTAAAATAAGATTAGACCCCAAAAAGATTAAATCAATTTTACTAGGCTGAAACTTGCGAATAAATCGCGCTGCAAAGGAGTAAGTCACCAAGAGCAATAAGGCCACAAAAAGGAAGGTCCCCACAAACTTCAAGGGCATATTGGTCTGGCGTTTTTGATCCTGAATTCCCTCCAACACTACTAAATGCCAGGCCTCAAAACGGTCTCCACTTCGTATAATGGATTCTCCCACCTGAATTTTAATGATTACTGGCTTGACCGTTGCTGCCGCCTTATCACGTCTGGCTTGAGTCTCTGCGGCATTGTAAGAAAGATTAGAACGAATAAAACGCAATAAAAATTTTTCTACTTGTTCACTGCTCGCGCCCTTAAAAGGCTCATCCCAAAGCAAGTTTTTCACCTGCTCTCGAATCTTCTTTTGGACATCCTCTGTCGAAATTATAGACTCAACTTTCTTCTCAATGAACTCCTGATTTTCTTCGGTAGAAACTATTTTGCGAATCACAATTCCAAAGTGAGTATCGTTTTGTTCAAGGGAGTTGGTATCGTCGACAATGTAGGCCAAAAAAGCCTGACGAATAATATTATGAAAAAAATCTTCCAATTCAGATTTGAAACGATTTTGTTCCAAAAATGAGATTTCCTCCTCACTCAAATCAAAACCCAAGATTTTAGAAAAAACTTCCTTGAAATCTGACCGACTGACATGTGTTTTTTGAGATAAAATCTGACGTGACTTTTCAAAGGCTTCTTGAATTTTTAAATCAAGACCTGCCCCTACGGAAGGGTTAAAATCGTAGACCGGAAGGACACTACGCTGGGCCTCTTCTCGATTTTTTTCAGTGGAACGCTCATCGATGATTTCATAACTTTGATCGGCTTTAATATCCTTTTGGGCGACCAAACCCACCCGCGCATTAGAAGGAAGGTGTTGAATCTGAAAAGAAAGCAGTAAGGTCACCAAAAAACAGCCTATCAAAAAGGCCAACCAACCTAGAAAGGGAGAGTTAAAAAACCCTTTCCAAGATCTAAAATCTTCTTTTTTCCAAACACCAAAAACGCTATCCCGAACAGGACGCGGTTGCGAATTGTCCATAGATTTTATTTTCCTCCAGCGGCAACCGATTCACCACTCACCACAATTAAAATTTCTCGCCGACAAACCTTATCATCACAATCTACCACCATAATCTCCTGCCAGGCACCCAGCTGCAATTTAGACTCAGCAATAGGGAGGCTCAAGCTGTTTCCTACCAAGGCAGCTCTTAAATGGGCACTATTCTTTCCACTCCCTGAACGCCTGGCTGGGCGTTTTTCCGCAGATTCAGGCACCAGTTTTTCCAGAAGATTTTTATATTCGTCGCAAATTTTAGGATCGTTCTCTAAAATAACCAGCGCGGTCGTCGCATGGGCCGAAAATACCTGAACACAACCAAACGCACAACCCGACTCAGCCACCGCCTTCTTCACCTCAAAAGTGATAGGAAGGCAATCGGTTTTTGCGCTCGCATTCACATAACATTTTCTTATAATTCCCATAAAATTTTTTCCACCGTAGCCTTACAAAAGCCTAACTAAAAAAAGCCCCACGTTTAAGCATTTTTTAACAATTTGATCTTTTTTTTTGAACAGCCCCTTTTTGAAGCAATTCTTAAGGAGGAGTCACCGATAAGACATACAGGGACAATTCTCCGCCTTGCGAGATAAATTAAAAAAGCTTAAGATGGACCTCGTCTATGATTGATAACAAAAAAAATCCAGAATCCGACGTCTCCAGTTTTAAAAATAAATATGTCGACTATCGACACCAAACGGAACAAACAAAGGGGTTTGATGCTCAATTGACCAAAGTAACCCGACCCCCCGCCCCTGAACTTGCGGAAAAAACCGATAAAGCGCCCGGAAAGAAAACAAGCGAACTTGCTGCTCAAAAAGCCCTCATTGAGGGGGACAATCTCCCCACCGATCAACTCTCCCCCAAAATGACTCAATACAGCCCCTACATTAAGCAAGCGGCTTCTCAATATAATCTGCCCCCTGAACTGATTGCAGGGATTATCTGGCAAGAATCTCGAGGAAACCCCAAAGCACAATCTCATTGTGGCGCAATGGGGCTGATGCAACTCATGCCAGAAACTGCCTCACGTCTGGGGGTAAAAAACCCTTTTGATCCAGCCGACAATATCAATGGGGGGGCAAAATACATACGTCAGATGTTGGACAAATTCAGCGGAAAGGTAGAACTGGCCGTAGCCGCCTACAATGCAGGACCTGGAAATGTAATTAAGCACGGCTACAAAATCCCGCCCTTTAAAGAAACTCAAGATTACGTCCCTAAAGTACTAGGCTACGCCGATAATTTTAAGGCCTCCGGATTGTTTATTGAATCGACAACAACGATGCGGGCTTAATCTTAATCTACCGCAAAATCTCTTCTGCTTTCTGAAGCAACTCCGGTCGAGCATAAGCATAGGCCTTGAGTCGGTTCAAATCCCGTTGAATCTCCTGTTGTTGCCCCATGCGCTTCATTAAGAGCAGATGTAGCATCATCGCCTGTTCCCATTGAGAATAACGTTCATCTCGATCAATCACTTGGAGCAGGGCCTGGGAGGCCTGCTGATAATCCCCATCCAAGATGTGACGCATGGCTATCTGGTGTTGAAAAGTGGAAACTGCTTCGAGGCTACTTTGTTCCAGGCTTCCCAAACTGGTGTATTTCAAAACAGGACGGTCCAAATCGGGAGTAAGGCGAGGCAGAGGATTCCAATCGAGCATTCGGTAAGAAACCTTAGCAAAATTGGAATCTAAATCAGGTGCTTCTAGTTCGGAAGACACGATACTCTTCTGAGCCCCTTGAATAACAGGGGCAGACACAAGTTCTTGTCTGGCAATTTGTTGGGGGGCTAAATAATTTTTCTTTAAGGTGAGAGTCCCTCCTAAAGTCAGAAGAAAGACTGAAACAGCAACAGTAGCAGGGTGCAATAGAAACAGCCTAAAAAAAGACCAGTTGGATTTATTTTTCTGTGCGATTTGTTCAAATATTTTTTGTTCTAATTGAGCGGGAGGAAAGACATCTTGCTTCAGCGAAAAAAAGCTCTGAGTTTGTTTAAGATTTTCAAGTTCTAGCTGGCAGGGGGCACAGTCTTTGAGATGATTTTTGAGATCAGGTTTTAATCCCTCATCTTCATAAAGAAGAGTAACAAGTTCATTTTGATATTGAAGACATTCATTCATAAAAAATCCCAAGATTTGCTATATAGCGCGCCCAACGCTTTATTGTTCAGAAAGATCTTTAAAGCGTGAACTTTCAATAATTTTTCTTAAAGCTTCCATCGCATAACGCATGCGACTTTTAACAGTATTTACAGAGACCCCTAAAACTTCGGCAATCTCCTCAAATTTTAAGCCCCCCTTTTCGCGCATTAAAAAGACTTCCCGTTGATCTTCATTGATTTGCTGTAGGGCATTGTCAATCATTTGAGCAATTTGAACATCTGAATTTTTTGCTTCCTGATTGGGCTTTTCATCTTTATAGATTTCATAGCGGTTAGAGCTGCTCTCATCCCCCGCTTTCAAAGGGGCATCCAGCGATTCTTGCTTACGAAGCTTTTTTTTGCGGTAAAAATCGATGCACAAATTCCTCACGATGGTAAACATCCAGGTCTTAAATTTGGCCGTGGGTTCGTAAAGTGCCGCGGCACGATGGATGCGAATAAAGACCTCCTGAAAAATCTCCTCGCTTTCCTCTTTTTGATTTGTAAACCGCAAAATGTAATTGTAGACAGAGCGTTTGTGACGCTTGAAAATCTCCGAAAAAACCTTGGAGTCCCCATTTTTGTAGAAACGCATGAGTTCTTCATCGCTAGTTTGGGAATGAATTGCCATGAATTAGGCTTCCTGCCTTAGCAATAAGGACAATGAAGATTTAATTTCCCGTATTTTCCCCCTTAGCTTCTGACAGGCTAAGACAGAGTTATTTTCTTCAATAATGGACACCAAGGCAGAACCCACCACCACTCCGTCCGAAAAAGAGGAAAAGAGTTTTGCTTGTTCGGCGCTTTGAATTCCAAAACCCACGCATAAAGGTAAAGGGATATTTTTTTTAATTTTTAAAATTTGATTTTTAATATTTTTTTCATCTGGCAATTTTGAACCCGTAATGCCTGTTACCGAGACAAAATAAATAAAACCACTGGCCTTGCTTTTCACTTTTTGGATACGAGAGTCATCCGCCGTAGGAGTGAGCAAGTAAATGAAATGGAGACCTTGTTTTGCTGCGGGGAGTGCTAGTTCGTCGGATTCTTCAGGGGGAAGATCCACCACGATTAAGCCATCTACACCGGCCTGAGCAGCTCTTATACAAAATTTTTCAACGCCAAATTGTAAAACGGGATTGTAATAGCCCATCAAAATAATGGGGGTTTGAGATCGAATGCGTATTTTTTCAACCAGCTCCAAAACACTCTCTAAATTCGTCTCTGCTCTTAAGGCTCGTTCCGAAGAACGTTGAATTACCGGCCCATCGGCACTGGGATCTGAAAAAGGAATACCCAACTCAATCAAATCAGCCCCCGTTTCTTCTAAGCTATGAAAAAAAGATTCTGTGTCTTCCAAATTGGGATCCCCTGCAGTAATAAAAGCAATGAGGGCTTTTTCATTTTTGGTTTTGAGTTCTGCAAATTTTGAATCAATGCGGTTCACAATTGAACCCCTTTCACCCTAGCCAAGGTTCCCAAATCCTTGTCTCCCCGACCCGAGAGATTCACAATCACAATTTTTTTGGAACTTTGTTGAGGGGCCCATTTTTTTAGGAATCCAATGGCATGGGCAGATTCCAAGGCTGGAAGGATGCCTTCACATTGAGTGAGCAGGTCAAAACCTTCCATGGTTTCGTCATCCGTCACCGAAAAATAGGCGGCTCTTTTGTTTTCGTGCAGCCAACTGTGTTCGGGGCCAACGCCCGGATAATCCAGACCTGCCGAAATCGAGTGGGTTTCAATCACCTGCCCCTGCGCATCTTGCAAGACGTACGATCTGGAGCCATGCAACACCCCCACAGAGCCTGCCGTAAGAGTGGAGGCATGCTTACCCGTTTCAATTCCAGAGCCCCCTGCTTCTACTCCCAACAAGGCCACCTTTTTATCTTTCATGAAAGGATGAAAAAGTCCCATCGCATTGGACCCCCCGCCCACACAGGCTACGAGGGTATGAGGAAGGCGGCCTTCTTTTTGTAAAATTTGTTTGCGTGCTTCTTTTCCAATCACCGACTGAAAATCTCGCACCATCATCGGATAAGGATGCGGCCCAGCGACCGAGCCGATACAATAAAAAGTGTGACGAATATTGCTGATCCAATCGCGCAAGGCCTCATTCATCGCGTCTTTGAGGGTTTTAGAACCAGCACTCACAGGATTCACACGAGCCCCCAAAAGCTTCATGCGAAAAACATTAGGGGCCTGCCTTTGAATGTCTTCTTCCCCCATAAAAATTTCACATTTTATATCAAACAAGGCACACATCGTGGCAGTAGCTACGCCATGCTGTCCTGCCCCTGTCTCGGCGATCACGCGCGTTTTACCCATGCGCTTGGCCAAGAGGATTTGCCCCAAGGTATTATTCACCTTATGCGCACCCGTGTGACAAAGGTCTTCGCGCTTCAAATAGACTTTTAATTTTTTGAGTTTTTCAGAGAGTCGTCGGGCAAGGTAAAGCGGCGTCGGTCGGCCAATATAATCTTTGGCCAAGGCATCAAAATCTTTTTTAAAAGTTTTGTCTTTTGAAATTTTAAAATAGGCTTTTTCCAATTCAAGCAAGGCAGGCATTAAAGTTTCGGCGACATAGCGACCGCCGAAGATTCCAAAGTGACCATTTTTATCAGGTAAATTCATCGTTATTCTACTTATACTCCTCCTCTTAAGCTAAGAGGAGGTCGGGAGGAGTTATGTTCAATTGCATCCAATTGCCATAACGCCCCCTAACCCCCTCTTAGCTTAAGAGGGGGAAATCATATGTAATCGCGCTTTCTTAGCCTTGTTAATAAACTCTTCCATCTTTGCCAAATCCTTTTTACCTACATGCGCTTCAACGCCACTGGCGACATCCACCGCAAAAGGCTTCACGGTGGCTATTGCCAACTGAACATTTTGAGGATTTAAGCCCCCAGCCAAGATGAGTTTTTTTCTGCTCTGCTCAATTTTTTTAGCCAACTGCCAATCGGGTTTCTCCCCCGTTCCCCCATACTGACCAGCCACAAAGGCATCGGCTAGAATCCATTCGCATTCGTATTGATCCAAATGATCCAGGCTACCCTCCAACTCAAGTCGCAAGGCCTTAAACCAGGGGTGCCCCATTTGATTACAAAACTCAGGAGATTCATCTCCGTGAAATTGGATATAATCCAACTCCAGATCCTGCACCAAGTCGATAATATTTTGATAGTACTCGTTGACGAAGACCCCCACTTTAGGAATGCTCGGCGGAATTTCCTGAAAGATAGTTTTGGCCAAAGGGTAATCCATAAATCGCGGAGATTCGGGGTAGAAATTAAAACCCAAAAGATCTGCTCCCATCTCAATAGCGGTCAGTGTGTCTTCCAGGTTAGTTAATCCACAAATTTTGACTAAAGTTTCGGGCATAACAATTCTTTCAATTTTTTCTGAATATCTCTTTTCTTCAGTAAATGCTCTCCAATTAAAAATCCACTAAAACCCAATTTTTCAAAATACTCAATTTGACTACGCTGAGAAATTCCGCTTTCGCAAATCACTGGGAGATCGGAGGGGATAAAAGTTTTTAATCGTTCACTGATTTTAAGATCCATCTTCAAGGTTTTAAGATTGCGATTATTAATTCCTAAAATGAGTGAATCATTTTTAATTTGCAATGCTTCTATCAACTCTTCCTGGTTATGCACTTCTACGAGGGTATGCATCCCCAACTCTCGAGCCAGGCCGCAAAAGTCTTCCATCTGCTGTTTTTCCAAGACGGCCACAATCCCTAAAATACAATCCGCTCCATAGGCCCGCGCTTGATAGATTTGATAGGGATCAATCATGAAATCTTTTCTTAAGATAGGACGATGGCAAACGCTTCTCACGTCCTGCAAATCTTGCAGACTCCCCTGAAAAAAAGTGACATCCGTCAAAACCGAAATGGCGGCAGCGCCCGCTTCGAGATAATCTTTTGCAATGGCCTTCGGATCAAAATTTTCTCGAATCAATCCTACTGAAGGAGAGGCTTTTTTTATTTCAGCAATAATGCGGGTTTTGGGAAGTTCAGGATGTAAGTTTGAATTTAAAAAATCTTTGAAGGATAAAGTGTTATCGGCATCTAAAATTTTAGCTTTCAGAGTCGAAATATTTTCACGATATTTGTGGGTAGAAACCTCGTTTGCTTTTTCGTAAATAATTTTTTCGAGGATGCTATTTTCGAGGTTTTTCATGGGTATCAAACTTTAAAAAAAATTGTTGAAGCTGCTTCACGCCTTCTTGCAAAGTTTTTGCTTTACCAGCCACATATAAAACTGCTGCTGCATTTAAAATAGCCACATCTAACTTTGGACCTTTTTTACCTTTAAATAGAGCCCGAAGAATCTGCGCATTTTTGGTGGCGGATCCACCTTTTAGGTCTTCTAAACTACAGCGTTTAAAACCGAAGTCTTCGGGTTGTATAGAATAGGAACGAATTTTACCCGCTTTCAGTTCGCAAACTTGAGTGGGACCACTCAAACTAATTTCATCCAAACCTTCCTTACCGCAAACCACCAAGGCGTGCTCGCATCCCAGCTTTTGCAATACTTCAGCGTAGGTTTTTAGCAAGGGAGCATCACTCACTCCCAAGAGCTGACGTTTTACATGGGCGGGATTTGCCAAAGGAGCCGCCAGATTAAACAGGCTTCGAAAGCCTAGTTCTTTACGTATCGGCGCCAATTTTTTCAAGATGGGGTGATACTGGGGGGCAAACAAAAAACAGAAGGAATCTTTTTGGAGTATCTTCAAGGTTTGCCGAGGACTTTCCAAAAGAGGATAATCCAAGGCCTCCAGTACATCGGCACTTCCACAACTTGAACTCACGGCCCGATTTCCATGCTTAATAACCACGGCCCCTAGTTTTGCCGCTAACAAAGCCGCAGAGGTAGAAATATTAAAAGTTCCCGAAGCATCTCCACCTGTCCCACAATTGTCGACTGCGTTCTTAAACGAATGCTTAAAAGGCACTGCTTTTTTTCTTAAGAAACAAACCATCGCCGCAATTTCTTCGGCTGTTTCCCCTTTAAGCTGCAAACCCATCAAAAAAGCCCCTATTTGAGCAGGACTTATTTTTTGAGAAACACTTTTTTCTAGAAAAAAAAGAACTTCTTTTTCTGAAAGATTTTGTTTTTGAGCCAGTTTTTTTAAAATGGAATGAATCATGAAGCCCAATGTATGGCAATGTTTGCTAAGTCAGACAAGTCACTGAGGTGCTGTTTTAAAATGGATTTTATAATCTCTAAATTTAAGCCTTGATAATCATGCACAGCAATATTTCTGAATCCCACCATATGCTTCATTTTTAAAGCCAAGTCGGTAGAAATAATTTTTGCTTGTTCTAAAATCTCAAAAGCTTGTCGGGAGTCCTGAGGAATTCCAAGTTTCTTCAATCGAATAATCCGCGAGGCGATATCTACTGCAGCTTCGCAAGCTCGTTCTAAATTAAGAATGATGGAATCTTGTTTGGTAAAGTTCGCTAAATTCTCATCGTTATTCTGATATTCCTCTTGGATGCGCTGAATGCAGCGTTCAATAATTGCCGCTTTATTGAGTAGAACATTATCCGCCATAAACTGAACCTCTTTTCAGAACATCGGATAAAATAGCCTTCCGCTCTTCTTGAAATCGTAAATACGAAGAGTAAACGTAAGTCTCAAAAAATGCAGCGGTGTCAGAATTGCTACAAAAAATTAATTGAGCATGAGAAATAATTTCAAAACGAAAAACTGTTGTTGTGCTTTTTAAATCTATCAAATCAACATTTTTGCCGAGTAGCGAAGCCAGTTCTTCCTGCATCTTCCAACGTTCTAAATCGGCTAGTTTTTCTTTACCCAACCAAGCCAAATCAATATCGCTTTCGGAATTGGACATGCCTTCAAAATAAGAGCCAAAGCCATACAAGGCAATCAGCTCATTATTATTTTGCTCGGCCCATTGTCTAATTTTTTCAATTTTATTTTGCATATCCTCAAACACCCAAAAAATTCCTCAACAACTTCTTCCCCTCCAAAGTCAAAATGGACTCCGGGTGAAACTGCACCCCTTCTACTTTCAAGGTTTTGTGCCGCACGGCCATGATCTCTTTTTCATCCGTCCAGGCGCTCACCTCTAAGCAGTCAGGCATACTTGAAGGTTCTATCACTAACGAATGATAACGTGTGGCCTCAAAGGGATTCATCAAATCTTTAAAAATAGTTCTTTCATCGTGATGAATGAGAGAAACTTTTCCATGCATAATTTTAGCGGCGCGCACAATTTTTCCGCCAAAGGCCTGTCCTATGCTTTGATGACCTAAACACACGCCTAAAATGGGAATCTTTCCGGCAAAGTATTTGATGAGATCCAGGGAAATGCCGGCTTCATTGGGTGTACAGGGGCCAGGCGAAATGACAATTTTTTGGGGTGCCAATTTTTCTATTTCGGCCAGGGTGATTTGATCGTTACGCCGAACCTCCACACTTTCGCCCAATTCGGCCAAATACTGCACCAGGTTGTAGGTGAAGGAATCATAATTATCGAGCATTAAAAGCATAATTAGATTTCCCCCCTTGCAACGCGTTCCACCGCAAGTTTAACGGCACGGGATTTATTCTCTGTTTCTTTCAATTCCAGCTCTGGAGTGGAGTCGTAAACCACACCTCCCGCAGATTGTATGTAGAGCTGATCTTTATGTTGGGCTATGGTTCTGATCGTAATGGCTAAATCTGAATTGCCTGAAAAATCGATGTAGCCGACGCAACCGCCATAAGGCCCGCGGCGTATGGGCTCTAATTCTTCTATAATTTCCATCGCTCTAATTTTAGGGGCACCCGTGAGTGTGCCGGCCGGAAAAGAAGCTCGAATGAGATCAAAGGCATCTTGTCCTGCAGCCAGCTCCCCTTCTACGTTAGAAACCAGGTGCATCACATGGGAGTAGCGTTCTACCTCCATTAATTCAGTCACCTTCACGGTGCCTGCCGTACAAACCCTGCCCAAATCGTTGCGCCCCAAATCCACCAGCATGATGTGTTCGGCACGCTCTTTGGGATCTTTCATCAAATCTTCTTCCATATACACATCGTCTGCGGGGTTATGCCCCCGACGACGTGTCCCCGCAATAGGGCGCAGAGTGGCTTTGCGGTCTTCTAAACGCACCATAATTTCTGGGGAAGAACCGATCAGCGCAGAGTCTCCCATCTTGAGATAAAAAAGATAAGGCGAAGGATTGAGTGCCCGCAAACTTCGATAGAGGGTCACAGAATCCAGCTTTGCTTTTGCTGTCCATTGCCTGGAAATCTGTACCTGAAAAATATCTCCGGCATTAATATATTCTTTGGCCTGCAATACGGCTTTGGAAAACTTTTTGTCCTCCATCAGGGTTTTCCAATTTATTTTTTTAACTGAAAGCGCTTTTTTATTTTTTATAGAAAGAGGTTTCTGAACACGCGTTTGCATCTCCTTTAATTGTTGCAGCGCCTTTGCATAAAGCTTCTTCAGGGGAGTCGATGGATCAACAAAGACATTCAGCACTAAAAAAAGCTGATGCCGCAGGTGATCAAAAATAATCATTTGGTCGTAAATACCAAAATAACAATCGGCAAAAACAGAAGCCTTTGTTTTGGCATCGGGCAATTTTTCATAGAGCCGAGCGAGATCGTAACTCAAAAAGCCCACGGCCCCACCACACAACTTGGGCAGGCGCGGATCAGCCACCAGATGATATTGAGACAATTGTTGTTTGATAATTTCTAAGGGATCCCCTTTCCCATTTAGATTTTTTTGTCTGAGATCTTTGCGGGCAATCAGCGTCCATTGATCTTGAACAGAAGTCAAAAGCAGACGCGGTGAAAATCCTAGAAAGCAGTAACGCCCCCACTTTTCTCCACCTTCCAGGCTTTCAAAGAGGAAGCAATCTTTCTCGTTTTGAAACTGTAATAAGACAGAAACGGGAGTGTGCAAATCGCTAGGCAGATCTTGCACCAGGGTGACCAGGTTGCCTTTTTTAGCCGCTGCGCTGAATTGCTTAAAATTAAGGATAGACATTTATTTTCTCTTACTCACTCAATCAGTTTGGAGCCTCAGTCTCGAAACAACTCTTTCTATTATCTCCACAGTTTTCTCCACCTCTTCCAGCGTATTAAACTTTGAAAAACTGAAACGCAAAGAAGCCTTCGCCTCCTTAGCGGAATATCCCAAGGCAAGCAAGACACGAGAGGGGTCGATGGAGCCCGATTCACAAGCCGAGCCCGCTGCCGCTGCCACACCTTGCAGGTCTAAATTCAGCAAAAGGCTCTCTCCGTCAATCTCTTTAAAAAGGATGTTTGAGGTATTGTAAAGACGATTTTCGAGATCTCCATTGATTTGGAGATGGGGAATTTTTTGCAGGAGTTTTTGTTCAAAGGTATCGCGGAGAGACCTCACTCGCCCAGCACTTTCTCCACTCGCGATCTCCAATGCCCTCTTCATCCCCCAAATGCCCATCAAATTTTCTGTCCCCGCCCGTCGACTATGCTCTTGTCTCCCTCCATAGATCAAAGGATGCAACTGGACCCCCTGACGAATGAACAAGCCCCCGACTCCTTTAGGACCATGAAATTTATGGGCGGAGAAAGAGAAAAAATCGATATTCCCTCCTCGCAATGACAACAAGATCTTCCCCACTCCCTGCACTCCATCCACATGAAACAAAGCCCCTTTGGATCGACAAATCTCTCCTATTTTTTCTATCGGATAGATATTTCCCAATTCGTTATTCACCCATAACAGCGAAACCAGCAAAGTCTGCTCGTCAATTTTTTCTTCCAGTTCTGCCAGATCGATACGACCGCAAGCATCGACAGAGAGATATTCAATTTGGGCCCCTTGGGTTTTTAAAAAATCTAAACATCGAAGCGTGGCGTGATGCTCAATAGGAGAAGAAAGGACTTTGATTCGTTTAGCGCTTGCTCCAAACACTCCCTGCAAAGCCGTGTTAACACTCTCACTGCCGCCACTTGTAAAAAGAAGTCCCTGCTCGGAAATTCCCAAAAGCAAAGCAATCGATTCACGACTTTCATTCAAATATCGTTTGGCCTGCTGCCCCGCCCAATGGATGCTGGAAGGATTTCCGAAGACTTCCAGCATTTCAATCATAGCTTGTTTGACTTGAGGATCGAGCGCTGTGGTGGCGTTGTTGTCGAGGTAGATTTTCTTCATGGAGGCGTAAACTTGACAACTTGACCAAACTTGGTCAAGATGAAACTGCTTATGAAAAAAGTAAAAATTGGAGAATTAAAAACTCACTTATCGGCTCATCTTAAAAAAGTAAAAATAGGCGAAGAAATTATTGTACTCGATAGAGATGAACCCATTGCTAAACTTATTCCCTTTAATAAAAACGACGATAACAGATTGATTGTCATCCCTCCCAAAATTAAGGGAGCTTTAAAAGGGTTTAAATTTACAGGCCCTCGATTAAAGACCGATGTAGTCAAACTCCTGCACGAATTAAGAGAAGACAAAATATGATTGCCTACCTTGAATCTTCCGTATTGCTCAGGAAACTCTTCCGACAAAAAAATGCCTTACAAAACCTGAAAGAATTCTCCATTTTATTGAGTAGCAATCTTACCCTGCTTGAAGCTTATCGAAGCATCGATCGAGAAAGAATCGTCTCAAAACTTCCCGAAATTGCATTACTTGCTTACATGAAAGATCTTCATGCATTTACGGAACGAATCCATTTAGTAGAAATGAGCCCACTCATTTTTAAAAGGGCTTCCCAGCCACTCCCCAGTGTTGTTTCCACCTTGGATTCTATTCATCTGATCACGGCCTTACTTTGGAAAGAACACAATCAGAAAGAAATTACTTTTTTAACCCATGACACCCAACTTGGTAAAGCCGCTCTCTTTATGGGACTCACCGCCAAAGGGTTTTAATCACTCTGCCTTATTTATTTTTTACCCTTACGAAGCTTCTCAACTTCAGTCTTCATTTCCAAAGCCAGATCTTGAATTTTTGGATAAATACTTTTCATCATGTCCTGCGTCATTATCATCGTATCTTGCATCACCAAAGGCATTTTTTTGACCATGCTTTTACCCACATCGGAGCTGTAAAAAGCGATCAGGCCCTGAATTTCTACTTCTGTAAAATGTTTGCTGTAAATATCCAGGGTAGGTTCTTTCAGTTTTTCCCAACTGACTTCCTTCTTTACCAGAGCGGAAACTTTTTTCGTATACTTGTCAAAAGCTGGTTTTTCTTTTTCCGATATTCCTATTTGGTCGGCCATTCCTTTAAAAGAACGGTCGATTTGCGAATAGATCGCGTCCATCATTTTTTGTACTTCACTCAATTCTATGAATTTCTCGACCGATTTTCGAGAGGCCATTTCCTGGGCGTAGCTGTTGAACGAGAGCATCAGCGTGATAAAAAAAACCGCGAGTACTTTTATTTTATTCATTTTTTTCTTTCTCCCATTTTTCAAATTCGCCTGGTTGTTATTGTGATAGCGGCTGAAAACTTAAGACTGATGGAAGGGAGCTGTCAAATGAAGAAAAATCAATTTCTCAGCACCCCATTACAACTCGGAGTACGGGTGGCCGAAAACAAATTTGATGCATTCATATAATCCGCTCCAGCACTCACTCTAAAGCTATCACTACAAAGCAGACCCAATTCACTCAGGCAATTGTCATAAGCAGGAGTTTGAAGCGTAACAGTGCCTCCATTCACGCGCTGTCTTACTTCGTTTGAACTGACTGAATTCAGCGGCCAAGTGGCACCAAACTGATCCCAAATCTGGTTTCCAGCAGCAGCATCCATGGCGTCCAAACAGGTCACCGCACTCAAGTTACCATCGCAGCGCTGAACCGCACTGCACAAGCCAATCAACAAACGATCGACCGAATTATTTTCCACATAACCCGCAGTTCGTTCTAAATCGAGGCTGTCCAGGAGTTGTTGAAACTCGTTCATAATCTGTTCGATTTCAGTAGAAGATCCCGAAACATCCATATGCAATAAAAGCCCCAGGCCTTCCACGGCATAATAGGCATCTAAAATAAGATGGGTGGAGCTAGAAGTTGGGTCGACGATTACTGAGATATAAGCGGAGATAGGATTAGCAGCATCTCGTTCTACCGTAAAACCAGTGCCAGGATGTTCCGCGCGAATAAAGCGGGCAAGGCCCAGATCGAGAGGCACAGTCATATCCACCAGAAAACTGAAAAAACTGAACTGATTGCTTCCACGACGGAAAAAAGCCTCCAAATTTGTAGCGCTGTCTGTGTCGTTATAGGTCCCCGCGGGAAGCACATCGTTGGCTTGCAAACGCTGAAATGTCCAAGCTTGAGGTAGTGTACCCGTTAACTCATAATTTGCAATGCGCGTCCTTAAGGCAGTGGGAGCCGATTCGCCTGGGTTACCGGGACTAAGGACCTGAGTTCCATCGCCACAATGGGTGAGTGAAAATAATATAAAAATAAAAAAAATATGAAGAAGTTTTTGTTTCATAAAAAAATGCCTCCGCTCTACCACGGAACCTCCGTTAGGTTAAAAATCTGAAAATTGATTTGATAAATGGCCTGACGTGCACTGCTTTGCGTGCTGAGTTCGTGAATTTCCTCGCGGAGTTCATCCATCTTGCGTCGGATTTTATCGTACTGCTCTTTGCTGATGGCGACGGTAAGGGCCGACAAATCACGATGTACCGTCTTGCTTTCTTCGATGGAAGCAGACGCTTTGGCAATCATCTCCCGATGATAGTTGATGATCGCCAAAGCCCCCATTTCGGGGGAGGTAGAAATTTTTTCTTCGCATTGTTGCAGGCGACCCTGTTTATCTCGCGTGAGCAGTTTGATTTCCAACAAAATTCGTATCGCCCGCTTGATCTCATCCGGATTAATGCGGGTGCCTAACTTTTTATTAATCCATCTTGGGTCTTCCTTAAAATCCATCAACAGCACCAATTCCCGAAGCGCCACAAAATACCAATTGGAGAAATAAACATACTGCGAGGCATCCAGGGGTTTGGCTTCTTTGTAGCGCTGAAACTTCTGAATGCGTTCGTAGTAATTTTTCTTTTCTTCCATATTTTGGGCCTGATTAAAAAAAACCAGTGTTTCAAAAAAATCGGCTTCACCTTTTGGAAGTTTAAAAGCCTTGGCCACCTGGTGAATAGACTGGGGGCTTAAATTCCGCTTTCCATCCATGACCAACTTCAGAAAGTTGGAAGATTTAAGCCCTGCCAGTCTTGAAAAATTTCGAAAAGAAAAGGTAGCACTCTCCTGTTTTTTGAAGGCGAAAAGTTCCTTCAAAAATTTTCTATAGTCGAGACAACTATAAATATTGGGCCTAAGAGTGCTCATTTTTTTTTGAATTACGGATTATTTGAAATAGGATCAGAAGCAGGCAATACAGAATTTGGAGAAACAGCCCCCCCCGGATTTACTGGGGAAGAAAAATGAAAAGAAACAGAAGAAGCCGGGACAAACACATGGCTACACTCGCGAGTATCCGGAATTATATTTTCAATATTCTGATAGCTCCCACCCATCAAATTGGGATTAGGACTTTGACATTGATTGGCAAATTGAGTGACACAAGTTTCCAAATTGGTTTCGCTAATCGTAATGGTTCCTGTCTCTAAAGCATCCACAAGGGCTTGTACATCGCTCACGCTAATTCCTAAATTACACCAAATTTGATCTCCACCTTCGTTTTGAAGATAGCGAGAACATTCCTGAATTTGTATTCTTGCATCACAACGGTTGGCCACTCCACAAACAGCCGTAATGAAATCCGTCGCGAAGGTATCAATCTCCGCTTCACTGGGGGAATTAGCAGCTGGAGAATCTGCCGGATTTGGAACACTTGTGCCAGGGTTTGTAGAATTTGGGCTGGTAATAGTGGAACGAGGAGGAGTGATATTAGGAAAACTTTTTCCTGGAGTGAGGTTACTTCCAGCCGAGGGAGCTGGAGAATTATTGGAAGTGGGAGCAGAAGAGCCCCCGCAATGGATCAAGGAAACACTTAACATGACGAGTAATAAGATTTTTTTTAATTGAATAAGATTAAACATTTTTTAACTCCTTTTAACAGTTCTGAGGCCGGAAATAGCTTATTTCACAGGGCTCAGCACTTATCGGTTACCATTGAAATTAGTTGCTAAGAATTCTATCTTAGGATGCATTTAATTACTGGGGGTAAAAAAGAGCAAAAAGTAAGGAAAGTTTAATTTTGCTTAGAGATAAAAAGAAGGCGAGGATTTCTTGGTTTGAAAAGGACAAGAAAGGAGCCTCGCCTATGAT